>JAFTAU010000042.1 GCA_017455435.1 Lachnospiraceae bacterium
ATCTACGGACAAGGCTTCGAGTTATAATCTGGAAGCAGTGGAAAGTACCAAAGAAAAGGGAATGGGGATTGCTCAAGTTGGGAATAGACCCACACTGGGCAAAACGGACGTCACAATGGGGCGACCATTACCAGTTCGTAGCTACTAAATCATGCCTGAGTCGTGCGGTGTCTAAAGAAGTGCTTGCCAAAGCAGGGCTTATAAGCTGTCTTGACTACTATAATATGCGTCATGCTTTGAAGTTATGTTGAACCGCCGTATGCCGAACGGCACGTACGGTGGTGTGAGAGGGGGATTAAATTCCCCCTACTCGATTACTGAGAGTAGAACAAAAGGGGGACAGTCCCGGCCGACAAACCGGCCAAAAAGACACTTTCCGGCGAGTTTGGCCGGTGGCAGATTGACGATATATTTCAAGTGCAATTTCAGAGATGTTGTGGTAGAATAGTACTCGTGTTTTTGCGCCTTTTTATGTGAAAAGGTGAAACGTAGTTTTTGTCGAAAAAAGGAAAAGATATGAAAAAGACAACATTAAAAAATTATGCCCGTCTGATAGCCCAAAAGGGCGTCAATATTCAAAAAGGGCAGGACGTTATCATATTCTGCGAGCTGGATCAGCCGGAGTTTATCAAGACGCTCGTGCGCGAATGCTATGAGCTCGGCGCGAGAAAAGTCTCGGTCGAGTGGTCTTACCAGCCGCTTGAAAAGCTGCACTACCGCTACCGCACATTAAAAACGCTGTCCACACTGGAAGAGTGGGAGAAAGCAAAATGGCAGCACAGAGCCGAATCGCTTCCGTGCCGCATTATCCTGCTTTCTGAAGATCCTGACGGTCTTGCCGGAATCAACCAGCACAAGATGGCCACGTCAAAGCAGCGCCTTTTCCCTATTATAAAGCCGTATCGCGATGCCATGGAAAACCGCCATCAGTGGTGCATAGCCGGTGTCCCCGGAAAAGCCTGGGCCAAAAAACTGTTCCCGGAGCTTCATCCTGGCAAAGCTGTTGAGATGCTCTGGCACAAGATACTGCTCACGAGCCGTGTGATTGACGAAGATGGAAACGACCTCGACCCCATGGCCGAATGGGACGCTCACAATGCCGACCTGTCAGCCAGATGCGACTATCTCAATTCCCTCGGCATTGACAGCCTGCATTACACAGCCTCAAACGGCACGGACTTTACCGTGTGGATGATACCGGACGGACGCTTTACCGGCGGCATCGAAAAAACGCTTCAGGGCAATGTTTTCAATCCTAACATCCCCACAGAGGAGTGCTTCATCTCCCCGATGAGAGGCCGTACAGAGGGCATTGTCTACTCCACAAAGCCGCTTTCCTACGAAGGACAGCTCATAGAAGATTTTAACATCCGTTTTCACGAGGGAAAGGCCGTCGAGTGGCACGCCGCGAAGGGCGAAAAACTGCTGGGCAGGCTGATCGGTATGGACGAGGGCAGCGCTTACCTTGGCGAATGCGCACTGGTGCCTTATTCATCCCCGATAAACAGGAGCGGCCTCCTTTTCTGCAATACGCTCTACGATGAAAACGCGGTCTGCCATCTGGCGCTCGGAATGGGCTTCCCGGAGACGATAAAGGATTTCGAAAAATACACTCTGGATGAGTGCCGTGAAAAGGGCATAAACGACTCCGTTATCCACGAGGATTTTATGAGTGGAACGCCGGATCTGAACATCACCGCTACCACACGTGACGGCAAGACGGTTCAGATATTCAAGGACGGCGAGTGGGCTTTCTGACAGGAGAAATAATGAAATACGATGTAATAATCATAGGCGCCGGCCCGGGAGGTATTTTCTCGGCTTACGAATTCGCTAAAAAAAGTGACCTTAAGGTTGCTGTCTTTGAGACGGGCGGAGTTCTGGAAAAGCGCAAATGCCCAATCGATGGCGAAAAGGTCAAAACCTGCATCGGCTGCAAGCCCTGTTCCATAATGAACGGTTTTGGAGGCGCGGGTGCTTTTTCGGACGGCAAATACAACATTACAAATGACTTCGGCGGCACTCTTTACGAGCATATCGGAAAGAAAAAGGCGCTGGAGCTTATGAATTATGTAGATGACATCAATACCTCGCACGGAGGCGGCGGAACCGCTATGTATTCCACTGCGGGCTCAGACCTTAAAAAGCGCTGCATGCAGAACAAGCTCACTCTGCTGGATGCGTCCGTCAGGCATCTCGGGACGGACATCAATTACATCGTGCTCGGAAACCTGTATAAGGAGCTGAAGGACCGTATTGATTTTTATTTCAATACTCCTGTCGAAAAGATTGAGATTGCAGGTCAGGGTTATATGGTCAGAACCGCAAAAGGCGATTTTGAATGCGATAAATGCATCGTGTCCGTGGGACGCAGCGGCAGCGCCTGGCTGGAAAAGGTTTGCGACGAGCTTGGCATCGGCACAAAGGCAAACCGCGTGGATATCGGCGTCCGCGTGGAGATTCCGGCTGAGATTTTTGCCGATATTACGGACGAGCTCTATGAGAGCAAGATTGTCTACCGTACGGAAAAATTCGAGGACGCTGTCAGAACCTTCTGCATGAATCCCTATGGCAGCGTTGTAAATGAAAATACAAACGGAATTATTACCGTGAACGGGCACAGCTTTGAGGATCCGGCGCTTAAGACTCAGAATACCAATTTTGCTCTGCTTGTTTCAAAGCATTTTTCGGAGCCGTTCAAGGAGAGCAACGCCTACGGCGAGAGCATTGCAAGGCTTTCGAATATGCTGGGCGGCGGGGTTATCGTGCAGCGTTTCGGAGATCTCGAGAGAGGACGGCGCTCTACTGTGAAACGCATCGAGGAGGGCACTGTCAGGCCTACGCTTGCGGCTACGCCGGGCGACCTGTCGCTGGTGCTTCCAAAGCGCATCCTGGACGGCATTATCGAGATGCTTTATGCACTTGACAAGATTGCGCCCGGCACGGCTAATGATGATACGCTGCTGTATGGCGTTGAGGTCAAGTTTTACAATATGGAAGTGGATCTGGACCGGCACCTTGAAACCATACACAAGGGGCTGTATATGATAGGGGACGGAAGCGGTGTTACGCATTCGCTTTCACACGCCTCCGCCAGCGGAGTTTATGTGGCAGACCGCATAATATCCGGGAAGTAGGTTTTTCACCGTTTAATCGGTTAAATATGAACGGGCGGAACCGCTTCCGCTACTATGCTCGAGCAGCGGCACTAAACTCGACCGTCGCTATGGCTCGGTCTCGCTAAGTGCCGGCCTCGCATGAGTTTCCGCCCTGTTAATATTTAACCGCCGGGCGATGAAACATATTTAATCGGTTAAATCTGAACGGGCAGAACCGCAAGAAGGAAATTAATAAAAATATATAAGAGGAGTTAAAAAAATGAAACTGTTTCTTGACACGGCAAACATTGACGAGATCAGAAGAGCGAACGACATGGGGGTCATCTGCGGCGTAACGACAAATCCCTCCCTCATCGCAAAAGAGGGCAGAAAAGTCGAAGACGTAGTAGCGGAGATTGCTTCTATAGTTGACGGACCCATCAGCGGAGAGGTAAAAGCCACCACCACCGACGCTGAAGGCATGATCAAAGAAGGCAGAGAAATAGCCGCCATCCATCCCAACATGGTAGTTAAGATCCCGATTACAGAGGAAGGTCTGAAAGCCACAAGAGTTCTCGCATCTGAGGGAATCAAGGTCAACATGACCCTCATCTTCACCGCGGCTCAGGCATTGCTTGCCGCCAGAGCGGGCGCTGCGTTCGTATCCCCGTTCATGGGCAGACTGGATGACATCTCCACTCCCGGCATTGACCTCATCTCCATGATAGCAGAGATGTTTGAGGTTCACGGAATTGAGACGGAAATCATTGCCGCTTCCACCCGCAACCCCATCCATGTAATCGACTCGGCGCTTGCCGGCGCTGACATCGCCACGGTTCCTTTCAAGGTCATCGAGCAGATGATGCACCATCCGCTGACCGATGCCGGAATCGAAAAATTCAAAAAAGATTACGAAAAAGTATTCGGAAAATAAAAACAATAAGGAGGCCATTCATGCCTAAAACACCTTATTACATAACCACCGCCATCGCCTACGCGTCCGGAAAGCCGCACATCGGCAACTGTTACGAAATAGTGATGGCGGACGCCATCGCGAGGTACAAACGCTCGCAGGGATACGACGTGTTCTTTCAGACAGGCAGCGATGAGCACGGCCTTAAGATAGAGGAAAAAGCGGCCGCGGCAGGCGTCACTCCAAAGGAATTCGTTGACAACACGGTGGCAGTCATAAAGGGTCAGTTTGACCTGCTGGGTGTTTCTTATGACAAATTCATCCGCACCACGGACGCCGACCACGAAGAACAGATCAAAAAGATATTCCGCAAAATGTTCGAAAAAGGGGATATCTACAAGGGCAGCTACGAAGGCTGGTACTGCGTGCCGGACGAGAGTTTTTTCACCGACAGTCAGGTAATCGAAAAGGACGGCGTGACGGTATGCCCGGACTGCGGACGCCCTGTGGAAAAAGCCAAGGAAGAGGCGTATTTCTTTAAAATGAGCAAATATGCGGACAGACTGATGGCTTACTACGATGAGCATCCGGAGTTTATTCAGCCGGTATCCCGCAAAAACGAGATGGTGAACAACTTCCTAAAGCCCGGCCTGCAGGATTTGTGCGTCAGCCGCACTTCTTTCAAATGGGGGATACAGGTAGATTTTGATCCAAAGCACGTCGTTTACGTGTGGCTTGACGCTCTTTCAAACTACATCACCGGCATCGGCTACGACGCCGACGGCGACAGCACGGAGCAGTTTGAAAAGCTCTGGCCCGCGGATCTGCACCTCATCGGAAAGGACATCATCAGGTTTCACACCATTTACTGGCCCATTTTCCTGATGTCTCTGGAGCTGCCGCTTCCCAAAAAGATTTTCGGACACCCGTGGCTGCTGCAGGGCGATGGCAAGATGAGCAAATCAAAGGGCAACGTGCTCTATGCCGATATGCTGGTAGACGTGTTCGGCGTGGACGCGGTGCGCTATTTTGTGCTTCACGAAATGCCCTATGAAAATGATGGCGTAATCACATGGGAGCTGATGGTCGAGAGGGTCAATTCAGACCTCGCCAATACTCTCGGAAACCTCGTAAACCGCACCGTTGCCATGAGCAACAAATATTTCGGAGGCGATGTCAGGCGCGGCGCCGCAGAGGATATCGACGAAGAACTCAAGGCCGCGGCTCATGCAGCCATCTCCGGAACGGAAAACGCCATGGGAGAGCTGCGTGTAGCGGATGCCATTACCGAAATTTTCAATCTCTTTAAGCGCTGCAACAAATACATTGACGAAACCATGCCCTGGTCGCTGGCAAAAGATGAGGCCAAGCGCGACAGGCTGGCGGAGGTGCTCTACAATCTTGTGGAGGGCATTACCATAGGCGCAAGCCTGCTGGCTCCGTTCATGCCTGAAACAGCCGCAAAGATTGCTTCGCAGCTGGGCTGTCCGCTCCGCGATATCAATAGACTCGGACAGTTCGGAGAGCGCCAGGACGGAATAAAGGTCACGGATGCTCCGGAGATTCTCTTTGCAAGACTTGACCCCCAAAAGGTTATCCCTTCCGAGGCGGAGTGAGAATAAATGATATTTGACACGCACGCGCATTACGATGACGAAGCCTATAGTGCCGACAGGGAGGAAATCATTTCTTCCCTGCCGGCGTCCGGCATCGGAGCGGTCGTAAATGTCGGCGCCAATAAAGCCTCCACCGGAAGCAGCCTGGCTTTGGCGGAAAAATATGATTTTATTTATGCCGCCGCCGGCATTCATCCGAGCGACGTAATGGAATATGAAAACGGCACGGCCGACACCAGCTGGCTGGAAAAGTGCGCTCTCGCGCCAAAAGCCGTCGCCATAGGCGAGATAGGTCTGGACTACCACTGGGATGAGCCCGCGCGCGAGATACAGAAAAAATGGTTCGCAGCACAGCTTCGCGTCGCCAAAAAGCTCAAAAAGCCCGTTATCATTCACAGCCGCGATGCGGCGCAGGATACCTATGACATACTTGCCGCAGAGGGCGGCAGCGACATAAAAGCGGTCATCCACTGCTTTTCCTACGGCCCCGATATGGCGCGGCGGTTCCTCGACCTCGGCTATTACATCGGCATTGGCGGCGTTCTGACTTTTAAAAACGCAAAAAAGCAGAAAGAGGTTCTGGCGGAAATGCCGCTTGAAAGCTTGCTCCTTGAAACGGACTGCCCGTATATGGCGCCCACCCCGTACAGGGGCGAGCGGAATTCATCCCTCTATCTGCCGCTCGTAGTCAGAGAAATGGCTGTGATTCGCGGCATCACGGAGAGCGAAATAGAAGAAATAACCTTCAAAAACGCGATGGATTTTTATGAGATTGGTTGAACCTGAAAAAACAGTAGAAATAATAAAGAAAAACAATATTTCTTTTCAAAAGAGATTCGGGCAGAATTTTCTTATTGACGGGCGAGTGCTTGACAAAATCATCACCGCCGCCGAAATAGAAGAGGGCGACTTCGTCCTCGAAATAGGGCCGGGCATCGGCACTATGACACAGGCGCTGGCGGAAAAAGCCACAAGAGTCGTTGCAGTCGAAATAGATAAAAATCTCATTCCTGTTTTATCGGAAAACCTGTCCGGATGCGAAAACGTCGAAATCATCAATGCCGACGTGATGAAGCTGGACCTGACAAAGCTTGTTTTGGAAAAAAACGGCGGAAGGCCGGTGAAAGTCGTCGCCAATCTGCCGTATTACATAACGACCCCTATCATCATGAGTCTTTTTGAAAAAAAAGTACCCATGAAAAGCGCCGCTCTGATGGTTCAAAAGGAAGTGGCGGAGCGGATGATGGCGCAGCCCGGGACAAAGACCTACGGCGCTCTTTCACTCGCGGTGCAGTATTATTCGGAACCGCACATAGCCGCCCGCGTCCCGAGAAACTGCTTTATGCCGAGACCCGACGTGGACTCTGCGGTTATTGTGCTCACGAGCCACAGCGTGCCGCCGGTCAGCGTCACGGATGAAGATTTATTCTTCAATGTGGTAAGAGCCGCTTTTGAAAAACGCCGCAAAACGCTGCAAAACGCCCTTTCATCGAGCGCCAGACTTAAGCTGTCAAAGCAGGAGGCTGCCGATGCAATAAAAAAGGCAGGGCTGCCGGAGCTGATCAGAGGCGAAGCGCTGAATATCAGTCAGTTTGCCACGCTTTCCGAAATAATTGGAGAGATTAGCCGTGAGAAAAAATAAGATTATAATAACAGTTTTCGCCATCCTGATATCGCTTGCCCTTTCCGCTTGCGGAACCCCCGGGGAGCGTTACGAGAGCGCGGCGGAAAAATACGAAGACGCCGATGCGGTGATTTCGCATTTTTCTTCTACGCTTCAGGCAGTGGACGGAGAATTCACTATTAAAACAGAGTTCTCCGGAGAGCTGCGCATAAACCGCTCCGAAAGCGTCGAGATGGCGCTTAGCGGACAGCTAAAGACTGAATCGGGCGAGACCGTCCCGGTAAATGCCTATTACACCGGCGGAGTCTTTTATTCAGATATGGCGGGCGGCAAATATCGCATGGAGATGACGGCGGAAGAGGCGCTCGCGCAGATTGGACTTTGCGGCTTCGCTTCCGGGCTTTCGGACGGGGATTTTCAGGCTGTCAGTATCGGTGAAAACGAAGAAGGCGACACAAAGATAGAATACGTCATTTCGCCAGAGAAGGCTGTGAAAATCTACGGAGCTGCCGAGCGCATGCAGAGATTTGCCCTTCAGGGCAGTGCGGGCGGCGCTGTTTCCTTCAAAGAAACCACCGGCAGCGTGATTCTGGACGGCAGCCGGCCTGTGTCGCAGAGCTTTTCGCTCCCGGCCAGTATTATCTTTGAAGACAGAGCCGTAGCCGTGACGGATAGCATTTACAACGAATTTGAGTTTTTCAGTGACAATATTGACATGGAGTTTCCTTCGTTTTCGGATTTTGTAAAACCCGCGGACTGACAGGGGGCGGAGAATGGCTGTAAACAGAGACAGAGATATTGATGAAATTAAAAAAGCCGAGGCGGAAGCCGGCAGGCGTAAAAGAAACAGGGTGATAATTGTTATCGCGCTTATAATCATCGCGCTGTCTGCAGCCGGGATATGGGCTTTTATCATAAATCTCAAAACATACGAGTCCTACGAAATAGTTTCATCGTCCGGGGATGTTAATCCCGAGGACAGGTACGAATCCTTTAAAAACGGAGTAATCAGGTATTCGCAGAACGGCATCAAATACGAAAATACTTCCGGAAAACTGCTCTGGGACCACGGCGCCTCAATGAAGGAGCCTGCGTTGTCCTTTTCGGCAGATTACGGACTGTTCTATGATATTAACGGCTCCTCCGCCGTGCTTTTTGACGACACCGGAGTGGTCACCTCTTTTTCCACCATGCTTCCCATTGCCGCCGCGGGCGTTTCCGATTATGGCGTCAGCGTATTTATGACGCAGGACGGCACTGTCAGCTCGGTCTATTTCTATGACGATACCGGCAGAAAACTAGACATCGAGGTCAGGAACGTACTGGCAAAAAACAGCGGTTATCCCATTTCCATGACTGTTTCGCCGTCGGGCACGGGACTGGCGCTCTCACTAGTATTTATAGACCGTGGCGCTGTCAAGACGCGCATATCCTTCCTCAATTTCGATTCCGGAAAGGACAGCACCGACCGCATGGTGGGTTATTTTGAATATGACGATACACTCTTCCCGGAGATCAGATATCTGTCTTCCGAAAAGGTGGCTGCATTCGGCGATGACAGGGTTGTTTTCTACTCACTTTCCAACGAGACCTCGCCCAGGGTCATCACAGAGGTTCAGTTTAACGAGGAAATCACGAGCGTCTTTACCGGCACCGGCTGCGTCGGCGTGGTGACAAAAGCCTCAGACGGCGGCCATGTGCTTTACCTCTACGATTCCGACGGCTCGCCCGTACTTGAAAAATCTTTTGAAATGCCGTATTCCTACGCCGGCTTCTCAAACGGATATGCCTTGATTTACGGCGGAACCACCTGCCTCATCGTAACAGAAAGCGGACGGGTCAAATACTGGGGCGAAACAGACGGCTCCACCACCTATATGACCTCAACCGGCGCGGGCAGCTTTTTGCAGTACGGCGATTACGGAATGAGGACAATCAAACTGAAATGAGCATCAGACGAAAAATAATCATAGCCATATCCTCGGCGATAATACTCACTGCCCTTGCGCTTCTGGCATTAAAGCTGTTTTTCCCGCAGCTTTTGTCGGACGAAAAATCGTCTCTTTTTACGATAATGGTTGTGATAATAGTGATAGTCCTGTCACTTGCTGCATGGCTCAACGCATCCATAGTAAAGCCCCTCTCAAAACTGCGCCGGGCCGCAGGAGAAATCCGTGAGGGAAATCTCGAATACGAGCTGGACACCCGTTCCACCGATGAGATAGGCGACCTTTGCAGGGATTTTGAACAGATGCGCCTCACTTTAAAAGAAAACGCCGAGGACAAAACCCGCGCCGACGCTGAAAACCGGATGTTTATCAGTAATATTTCCCATGATCTCAAAACCCCTATCACCGCAATAAAAGGCTATGCGGGAGGGATAATCGACGGTGTCGCGAATACACCCGAAAAGCTGGACAAATACATCCGCACCATTTACAACAAAGCCAACGACATGGACGCCCTGATTGATGAGCTCACTCTTTATTCGCGCATTGATATGGGAAAAGTTCCATACGTTTTCAAAGAAATAGAAATCAGCGCCTTCTTCCAAAAATACGCTGATGATCTGCGCCTTGACCTGGAAGAGCAGAATATTGAACTGACATTCTACGACGCGCTTCCTCAGGGAGTAAAGGTGCTGGGAGACGAGGAGCACCTTCGCAGAGTGCTCAATAACATTGTCAGTAATTCGGTAAAATATATGGACAAGAAAAAAGGTCTCATCGCCATTCGCCTTCGCGACGAGGGCGACTGCGTCCATATCGAAATAGAAGACAACGGCAAGGGCATCGAAAAGGACGCTCTGCCTTTTATATTCGACAGGTTTTACCGCGCCGATTCGAGCCGCAATTCACGTACGGGAGGCAGCGGCATCGGGCTTTCCATAGTCCGCAAGATTGTCTCGGATCACGGTGGAAGCATCCGTGCGGTCAGCGAAGTCGGCGTTGGAACGGTTATGCACATCAGGCTTAAAAAGTATTCGGAGGCTGAAAAATGAGAAAAATTCTGATTGTTGAAGATGAAAGCTCCATAGCTGAACTCGAAAAGGATTATCTGGAACTGGCCGGATTTGAGGTGGCCATAGAAAACAACGGAACCGCCGGTCTGGCGCGTGCGCTTTCCGGGGATTTTGATTTATTTATTCTGGACGTGATGCTGCCGGGCGTAGACGGCTTTGAGATTTGCCGCCGGATCAGAGAGAGCAAAAACACGCCCATTATTATGGTTTCGGCAAAAAAGGACGATATCGACAAGATTCGCGGCCTCGGGCTGGGAGCGGACGATTATGTCACAAAACCGTTTAATTCCGGAGAGCTGATGGCCAGAGTCAAGGCCCATCTGTCCAGGTACGACCGGTTAGTAGGAGAAGGCGCATCCAAAAACGAAATCATCGAGATTCGCGGTCTGCGTATCGACAAAACTGCCCGCAGAGTCTATATAGACGGCGAGGAAAAACCCTTTACCACAAAGGAATTTGACCTGCTTACCTTCCTTGCCGAAAATCCCAATCACGTCTATACAAAAGAAGAGCTTTTCCGTGAAATCTGGGGCATGGAAGCTTTCGGAGACATCGCAACCGTGACTGTCCACATCAAAAAGATTCGTGAAAAAATAGAGGAGGACAGCAGCAATCCTCAGTATATCGAGACGATATGGGGCGTTGGGTATCGCTTCAAGGTTTAATTAATTATTGAAAAACAGCGATAAAGAGAGTAGATTATAAACTATTCCATCAAACATGACGGAGGAAGATATATTATGGCAGAAAAGAAATTAGTGGAAGCTATTACCGCGAGGGACGAGGATTTTGCCCAGTGGTATACAGACGTGGTTAAAAAAGCCGAGCTGGCTGATTATTCCAGCGTAAAAGGCTGCATGATAATGCGTCCCGGCGGATACGCGATATGGGAAAACATCATGCACGAGCTTGACCGCAGGTTCAAAGAGACCGGCGTGGAGAACGTGGCGATGCCGCTTTTCATTCCCGAAAGTCTGCTCCAGAAAGAAAAAGACCATGTCGAAGGCTTCGCTCCCGAAGTCGCATGGGTCACTAAAGGCGGAAACGAAGAGCTGGAAGAAAAGCTTTGCGTCAGACCCACTTCCGAAACTCTTTTCTGCGATTTGTACAGCAGGATTATTCAGTCGCACCGCGACCTGCCAAAGCTTTATAACCAGTGGTGCTCGGTAGTCCGCTGGGAAAAGACTACCAGACCGTTCCTGCGCACGACAGAATTCTGGTGGCAGGAAGGACACACCGCCCACGCCACCGAAGAAGAGGCCGAGCAGCGCACCATTCAGATGCTGAATATCTACGCCGATTTCTGCAGGGACGTGCTTGCCATACCGGTAGTTAAGGGCAAAAAAACCGACAAGGAAAAATTTGCCGGCGCGAACAGCACCTACACCATCGAATCGCTCATGCATGACGGAAAAGCGCTCCAGTCAGGCACCAGCCACAATTTCGGCGACGGCTTCGCGCGGGCGTTCGGCATCCAGTATTCCGACAAAGAAAATCAGCTTAGATACGTACACCAGACTTCATGGGGAATGTCGACACGCATTATCGGCGCGATTATTATGGTTCACGGAGATGACAGCGGACTGGTGCTGCCGCCTCGCATCGCGCCTACTCAGGTCATGGTCATTCCGATTGCCCAGCACAAGGAAGGCGTCCTTGAAAAAGCCGACGAGCTGAGGGCCGGCCTCGCCGCCGCGGGCATCAGAGTAAAACTTGACGGTTCCGACAAGAGCCCCGGCTGGAAATTCTCGGAGCAGGAGATGAGAGGCATCCCTCTTCGGGTGGAGATAGGCCCGCGCGATATAGAACAGGGAAAATGCATTATCGTTCGCCGCGACACAAGAGAAAAACGCGAAGCGGACATTGACGGCGTTGAAAAAACCATTGCCCTTATGCTGGACGAAATGCAGGCCGATATGCTCGCCCGCGCAGAACAGTATCTCGCCGGTCACGTCAGCACTGCAGCCAGTTACGAAGAATTCAAAGACGCCGTAGCCAATAAGCCCGGTTTTATAAAGGCAATGTGGTGCGGCGATTTAGAATGCGAGATGAAAATTAAAGAGGACACAACAGCCACTTCACGCTGCATGCCTTTTGAACAGGAGCAGATTTCACCTGTCTGCGTATGCTGCGGACGTCCTGCCAAAAAGCTCGTATACTGGGGAAAAGCATATTAATAAAAAATTTTAAAATGTCCGTTTTTGCCGCGGATTATTGTGATATAATAAGACCCGGAAAAAGGAATTTAATAGCCGTGCGAATATTTTTCGCGCGGCTATTGTCGTAAAAAAGGGAATTTTTGCGATTGATTTGCGGTTTCTACCGGGAAAGGACAAAAAATGTGCGGGTAAACGAGACATTAAAAAAATATGAAAAGGAGAAAAAATGACTTTTGAAGAATTTAAAAAATGGGTTGAAAAGGAAATAAAGAACTACCTTCCTGATGAGTTAAAGGATAAAGAGGTCGTAATTCATGAGATTTCCGTTCTCAGTGGAGATTACACGGGATTGACCGTCAGGGGCGACGAACAGAGCGTGGCTCCCACCGCGAATCTGGAAAGATTTTACGGCGAATACTGCAACGGCGCCACGAAAGAGGAGCTGATAAAGATAATCGCCGAGATGGTGAGTTACGACTCCGGTGCATCTTTTGACGAAGAAATTTTGAGAGATTATTCTCTTGTCAAAAACAGTATTTTTGTCAGATTGTGCAACGCGCGGACTCACAGCGGGCTGCTCAGGGAAGTCCCGCATCTGCTCAAATGCGACATGGCGGTCACCTGTCATGTTCTTGTACCCGTAGGCGGAAGCGCCGGCAGCATCACAGTAAATGACGAAATGCTCAAAGAATACGGAGTTTCAAAGGAACAGCTTTTTGAAGAGGCCATAAAGAATTCGGCCGGGCTTTTGCCGGCAAGCATCGGGTCTCTGTCAGAAATGACCGGAATAGGGCCTGAAAATGACGAGGTTTTCATCAGCATTCTGACCAATGAGAAAAGGTGCTATGGAGCCGCGGCGGTGCTTTATCCGGGAGTTCTGGAGGAGCTGCGTCTCAAAGTGGGAGATTTTTATGCGATTCCTTCTTCCGTGCACGAAATGATAATTATTCCAAAGAGTTATAAAGATGACGTCGATATGATGAGGAAAACGCTCGCGGCTTCCAACAGGAGCGAAGTGAGCAAGGCGGATTACCTCTCCGATAACGTATTTATTTACGAAGAAAAAGACAAAGAGTTGAAAATTGCGTAAAAAAACGCCTTCCCAAAGGAAAGCGCAAGGGTTTTTATCTTCCGTACATCAATGTCATTTCTTTGATTTTTCCGGCGAGAGCTCTGGCATCTTTTCCTTTTATCTGTTCTTTTTTGAGACGCCATCTCCACCATCCCTGCGGCTCACCGGGCTTGTTCATGCGCCCCTCGGCGCCGAGCCCCAGATAGTCCTGCATCTGTGCAATAAACAGATCGGCTACGCTGCTCATGCCGCCTCTGATAATACCAAATGCGAACCCTTCTTTATCGGTGAGGTTCAGATATTTTTTGGCAAGTGACACGTCGGCTTTGTCGGCGGAGGTTTTCCACTGAATCAGCGTTTCGTTGTCGTGAGTGCCCGTATAGCAAATGCAGTTGTTGTTGTAAAAATGCGGCAGATAATTGCTGGGCTCACGGCTGTCAAACGCAAATTCGAGAACCTTCATCCCGGGCCAGCCGGAATCGTCAAGCAGTTTTTGAACGGACGGTGTGATAAAACCCAGGTCTTCCGCGATAAAGCTTACGCCGCTGAACCAGTTGTTGAGAACGCCGACAAGCTCCATACCGGGTCCCTTTTTCCAACAGCCCCCTTTAGCGGTTTTGCTGCCGTAAGGCACTGCCCAGTATTCGTCAAAACCTCTGAAATGGTCGATGCGGATAATGTCGTAAAGTCTTGCGAGACCGTCTATTCTGCGGATCCACCAGCCAAATCCGTCGCGTCGCATGTGATCCCAGTCATAAAGGGGGTTCCCCCAAAGCTGACCGTCCGCCGTGAAGCTGTCCGGCGGACAGCCGGCTACCTCGACGGGCGTATAGTTTTCGTCCAGAACAAATTCCCACGGCTCGCTCCAGACGTCTGCGCTGTCGAGAGCCGCATAGATAGGCACGTCGCCTATAATTTTTATGCCTTTGGAGTGGATGTACTCGCGGAGCAGCTTCCATTGTTTATAGAACAAAAACTGGATGTAAGTAAAAAGCTCGACATCGGCAGCGAGTTTTTCTCTGTACTCTGCGAGGGCGGCGGGAACTCTGCGTTTGAGCGCCTCTTCCGGCCATTCTATCCAGGACACCATTCCGAAATGTCTTTTCAGAGCCATGAAAAGGGCGTAGTTTTCGAGCCAGGGGTTCTCGGCGGCAAAGGCAGCCACTTCATCCGTATCGCGCTCCCAACCGCGGTTTTTGGCTTTTGCCAGAAGTTCAAAGCGGCAGGAATAAATTTTTCCGTAGTCAACCTTCCCCGGATCATCTCCGAAATCATAGGCGAGCACTTCTTTTTTCTTCAGAAGCCCGTCTGAGATAAGCATATCGAGATCGATGTAATACGGGTTTCCTGCAAAACTCGAAAAACTCTGATAAGGCGAGTCTCCGTAACTGACCGGCCCGAGAGGCAGCATCTGCCAGTATTTTTGGCCCGCGGCCTCCAGAAAATCCACAAAATCATATGCCGACTTGCCCAGCGTTCCTATTCCGTAGGGCGACGGAAGCGAAGAAACAGATAAAAGAATTCCTGACGCTCTTTCCATGGTATACCTCGGTTTAATTGTTTTTTATTGTTTCCAGGAGATACTCCCGGGTGTTTTTCGCGGGGTCGCAGAGAACTTCTTCCAGCATTTCTCCGAGAAGACGTCCTATTTCCGGACCGGGGCGGACACCGGCCGCTATCAGGTCGGAGCCGCTCACCGCAAGATGCTGAAGATCCACGCAGTCTCCGCGGGATTTTACTGTGTTATATATGCTCTCGATTAAATCTATCTTTTCAAGGCGACGAGGGATGTACTCGCTGCTTTTGGCAAGTGTATCCGCCCGCAGGAGCAGAATGAGGTCGGGGAAAAGATCTCCGACTTTGTTCATGGCGTGGCGCACCCCGCTCTCGTCCTTTGAAAAAAGAAAGTCGTGATAGAGAATGAGCGTGGCAGTTTCCGAAATCAGCTTGTTGTCAAAGCGCATTTCGCGCATCCATTTTTTGGAAAATTCCGTGCCGGCCTTGTGATGATCCGGGAAACGGTCAAAACCGTCCTCACCGGAGACGCGCGTCATCGGCTTTCCCATGTCGTGAAGGAGCGCCGCAATCCGAAGCCGTTTTGTGGCAGGCGTGTTTTCCATAACAGCGATAGTATGGTCTCCGGCGTTGAAAATATGGTGCGGATTGTTCTGCGGCGTTTTCATCAGGACGTCGAACTGCGGCAGTATAACTGCGGTTATCCCGAATTCGTACAGCAGCCGGAAGGTTTCGGGATACGGTGAGGTCAATGTCTTTGTCAGCTCGTCGCGTATTCTTTCATTGCTGATAAGCCGGAGCTTTTCGGTGTGTCCCTTTATGGCAAGAGCAGTTTCCGGCTCAATGGCAAAGCCGAGCTGCGCGGAAAATCTGACGGCCCGCATTATCCTGAGCGCGTCCTCTTCAAAACGCTCATCGGCGTTTCCTACGGCGCGGATTACGCCTTCATCAAGATCCGACATTCCTCCGAAAGGATCCATCAGCCCGGCGTCCGGATGATAAGCCATGGCATTTATGGTAAAGTCCCGTCTGCGGAGATCTTCTGTGAGATTTTCGGTAAATGTTACACTCGCCGGATGGCGGGCGTCGTTATATGCGCCGTCGATGCGGTATGTGGTCACCTCGTACTGACCTTCGCGAAGCAGCACGGTGACTGTGCCGTGCTTTATGCCGGTGTCAATTGTCCTTTTGAAAATCGATTTTATCTGCTCCGGACGGGCCGATGTCGTAATGTCCCAGTCCTCCGGCGTCCTGCCTATGATACTGTCGCGCACGCAGCCGCCCACCGCAAAGGCTTCAAAGCCGCCGCGATTGAGTTTCTCGATGATGTATGAAACCTGCTCGGGGAGTTTTATTCTTATCTGCTCCATGTAAAATCACCCTCCGCGGAAAACTATATCATATCCGGCGGTAATTATGAACATCAAATCCGGCGTTCCCTGAGTTTTTACGGTTTAGGAAACGCGTTTTTATAAAGAAGAAAACTGATAATGATTTCCACAGCGGAAAGCGCGAATAAAATAATTATCACGAGAATAAGCGGATTCACCGTGAGGAGCGCGGCAAAACTGATACTTATCAGGGCGCGGACAACTTTTCTGAAGAAATCCAGCGCAGTCAGCATTGTCTGCTGTTTGTCTATTGTTACCGCCTTTAGCAGTATATTTTCCGCATATACTTTGAAAGGGTCGCGTATAAAGAGGATAACGAGATACCCGAGGCTCATGACCGATACTTTTACTGCAAGCGGAGCGGGCAGGTAATAACCGATTATGAAAAACAGCGTGGAAAGGGAAAGAAGCATTGCTAACGCCACGCCGACCTTGTTTTTAAAACGGATGTGTATTTTATAAAAAGTCGCGTTTGATATC
>JAFTAU010000043.1 GCA_017455435.1 Lachnospiraceae bacterium
ATTGCCTTCGGAAATCTCCACCTTACCCTTGACACCGTAAAGCTTCAAGAAAGTGTAACCTATCATTGACGCCCGTACAATTCCCCCGCTTACTTTTCAAAATTAGCCCTTGACAATAACGCGACGGTTTATTAAAATTACTCCTTGCGTAGAGATGCGCTTTGTGCGCGTAGCTCAGCTGGATAGAGCGTCTGACTACGGATCAGAAGGTCGGGAGTTCGAATCTTCTCGCGCACGCAGTCATTAAGAGACAGGGACAGTTCCCTGTCTCTTCTTTTGCGGCCGCAGCGCCGTTTTTGTCACGATGTCACAATTTGTTACACCCATTGACAACCCGTTTCTCCCTCTATAGAATACTACTTGTCCGATGGATTTTCTTTGCCGGATCTTCGACCGGCATAAATCATTCAATCGGACCCGGACAATCAATATTTATCTTGCAAAAATTCATTTTTAGCTGATAAACGCTGATTCTGGCGGCCGGTGCGCCGGTGTTTAATCCGGGTATTATTTATGATTAAACACGAGGAGTCATTATGTACGCAAAAATTAACGCCATGTGCATACGTGGAATCGATGGCATACCAATCACGGTAGAGGCAGACGTGTCCAACGGGCTGCCGGAATATTCTATGGTGGGAGCGCTTTCCTCAGAGGTGAGGGAGGCAAAGGAGCGCGTCAGGACGGCGCTTCGCAATACGGATTTTGTCTTCCCGCCAAAGCGTATCACGGTGAATCTGTCCCCCGCGGATATTCACAAGGAAGGAACGGCATTTGACCTCGCTATAGCCATAGGAATAGCTGCGGCGCACGGCGCGGTAAAACCGCCGGCGGACAATGCCGTGCTGCTGGGCGAGCTGGGACTGGACGGCAGCGTCTGCCCCGTTTCCGGCGTACTTCCCATGGTGCTCGCCGCAAAGAAAAACGGCTTTCGCACCGCGGTGGTGCCATTTGAAAACGCGAGCGAGGCGGCGATGGTAGACGGAATTGTCATTATTCCGGTCAAATCGCTGCGGGATGCGATGGATTATCTTGACAATCCCGTGCGTGAGAGCTTTTCTGCGCCAAAGGCTTCCGGCGGGGTGGTTTACGACGTCGATTTCTCTGAGATAAACGGGCAGCCTACCATGAGGCGTGCCGCGGAGATTGCCGCCTGCGGAATGCATAATATACTGTTCATCGGTACGCCCGGCTCGGGCAAAACCATGATAGCCCGCCGCATTCCTACTATTCTGCCTGAGCTCACATGGGAAGAAGCTCTGGAGGTTACCCGCGTTTACAGCGTCAGGGGGCTGACCTCTTCGGACGAACCGATAATAACAGCACGGCCGTTTCGGGCTCCGCACCACACGGTTTCCGCGGCGGCGCTGATAGGTGGAGGGAAAATGCCTCGTCCGGGCGAAATCTCGCTGGCGGACAGGGGGGTGCTGTTTCTCGATGAATTGCCCGAATTTCCTAAGAACGTGTTGGAATCGTTGCGCCAGCCGCTCGAGGATAGAGAGGTTCTGGTGGCGAGAGCAGGCGGGGCGTGCAGATTCCCGGCCAATATTATGCTCTGCGCGGCAATGAATCCCTGTAGGTGCGGCTATTATCCCGACAGAACAAAATGCTCTTGCACCGAATCGGACGTAAAAAGATACCTGGGCAGAATCAGCGGGCCAATGCTTGATAGGATAGATGTGTGCGTGCAGGCTCCGCCGGTGAAATACAGGGATCTGGGTTCGGCGGCATCGGGAGAGTCCTCCATCACGCTGCGCAGACGCGTGGAAAAAGCGTGGGAAATACAGCGCGAACGTTTCAAAAACAGCAAAAACTGTCTTTTTAATTCCCAGATGAAAAACGCCGGGGTGAAAAAATACTGCGCACTGCAGCCTGCCGACGGGGAACTGATGGAAAAGGCCTTTGACAGCCTGAATCTGAGCGCGAGAGCGTATCACAAAGTGCTGAAGGTGGCCAGAACCATTGCAGACATGGACGGCAGTGAAAACATAAAAAGAGAACATCTGCTGGAGGCGCTCAGCTTTCGCGAAAAAGACATCGGGAGTTTGAATTCATGACAGACACAGGCTTTGACAAAGAAGAAAGATTTTTCAGATACTGGCTGCACACCGTGCCGGATATGACCGCCGGACTGATGAAAAAGCTTCTGGAAAAATACGGCAGTGCCCGGGACGTTTTTATGGACTCAGGCAGAGACTCGCTGTTAAACGAGAAAAACAGGGAGGCTTTTGAGGCCGGAAAAGCTGACGCAAAAAGGATTCTGGCGGAATACGAAGGCCTCGGAGCGCGGGGAATCAAATTCATTCTTGCGGAAGATGATGGCTTTCCGCGGCGTCTCAGAGAAATTCCGGATTCTCCCTGCGGCCTTTTCGTAAAAGGTGAGCTGCCGGATGACGATGCAAAGTCCGTAGCCATAGTTGGCGCCCGGCGGGCCACCATGCACGGGAAATGGTTCGCAAAGAGCCTCGCTTCAGACCTTGTGACCCACGGTATTCCGATAATCAGCGGAATGGCAGAGGGTATCGACGGAAGCGGACACGAGGGCGCCCTTTCAGCAGGCGGCAGGACGGTGGCTGTTCTCGGAACGGGGATCGATATCTGTTATCCCATGCTTCACGAAAAAATGTACAATATGATTCCTGAGCACGGCGCGGTGATATCGGAATACGGACCGGCTGCTCCGGGAGTCAGCTACCATTTTCCTGCCAGAAACAGAATTATCAGCGGGCTTTCAGATATCGTGATAGTGGTGGAGGCAAAAGAGCGCTCAGGCAGCCTGATAACCGTAGTTGCCGCGCTAAAGCAGGGGCGCGACGTTATGGCTGTTCCGGGACGGCCGGATGACCCCTGCTCCAGGGCCTGCAACCGCCTTTTGAAAGAGGGTGCGGCCTGCTGTACCTGCGCGGAAGATGTTCTGCGGCTTCTGGAGCTGACGCCGCAAAAGCCGATAGCTCCGGCCGAAAGAGACAGGCCGTCCGGAAACGAAGCGCTGGTTCTGGCGAGCATCTACGGCGAGCCGCGGCACACGGATGACATTGCAAAGGCCACGGGGCTTTCACCGCAGGAGGTCGCCAATATCCTGATCAGTCTCGAAATAAAAGGAAAGGTTTCCCCGATCACCACGGGGCTCTACATACGAAAATAACGCGCCCTCAGGGAAATTTTCGGTACTTGCATATAAATGTGAAATCGTTTATACTGCATTGCTGAAAAAGGAGCAAATATGTCAAAGAATCTTATAATAGTAGAATCACCCGCGAAAGTAAAAACCATCAAAAAGTTTTTGGGCTCGAATTATGACGTTACCGCCTCCGGCGGACACGTGCGCGATCTCCCCAAGAGCGAGATGGGAATAGATACCGCGAACGGTTTTGAACCGAAATATATCACTATCCGCGGAAAGGGCAGCACCCTTTCCGATCTCAAAAAGCTTGCCAAAAGCGCTGACAGAATCTATCTTGCTACCGACCCGGACCGCGAGGGAGAGGCCATTTCCTGGCACCTGAAGGAATCCATCGGTGCGGACGAAAAACGCACCTTCAGAATCAGTTTTAACGAGATAACCAAGACCGCGGTTCAGAACGCGATTAAGAATCCCCGTGAGCTGGATATGAACCTTGTGGACGCGCAGCAGGCCAGACGCGTGCTTGACAGGCTGGTGGGCTACAGTATCAGCCCGCTGCTCTGGCGCAAGGTCAAAAAAGGCCTCTCTGCCGGCAGAGTTCAGTCCGCCACACTCGCGATGATTGCCGATCGGGAAGCGGAGATTGCCGCATTTATTCCCGAAGAGTATTGGAACATCGACGCATATTTGCTGGCTGAAGGCATCAAAAAGCCCATCTGTTTCCATCTTGCAGACAAGGAGCGCCCCCGCAGCGAAGAAGAAAAGAATCAGCTGATGCCGGTGCTTGAAAAGGCCACGTGGAAGCTGACCGAATTAAAAACCGTTCCCAAGAATCGCAAGGCCCCCCTGCCGTTTACCACCAGTACGCTCCAGCAGGACGCGGCGAGATTTCTGGGGCTGTCTCCTCAAAAAACCATGCGCATAGCGCAGCAGCTTTATGAAGGTGTCAATATCAAGGGCAGCGGTACGATTGCTCTGATTACCTACCTGCGTACGGATTCGACCAGAATAGCAGAAGAGGCTCAGGCGGCCGCAAAGTCGTATATCACCGATGCATTCGGAAAAGAGTACGCCTCGTTATGTCCGGCAAAGGCCAAAAACGCCGAGGGCTCACAGGATGCTCACGAAGCCATCCGCCCCACGGACGTTACCCGCGCCCCCGAGCTCATAAGGGATTCTCTCGACAGAGATCAGTTCCGCCTTTACCAGCTTATCTGGAAGCGCTTCGTGGCGAGCCGCATGACGGATGAGCGCCTCGAGGTTACTTCCGCAAAGGCTGACGCGGCGGGGCACACCTTTACTTCATCGTCTACAAAAGTCATATTCAAAGGCTTCCGCCTGGTATATGACATGAGCGAAGAAAAAGAAGAAAAGGAATCCGCCCTCGAAAAGCTGTCTCCGGATTCAAAGCTGACTCTCGATTCACTCTCGACCGAGCAGCACTTTACCCAGCCTCCGGCGCACTATACCGAGGCCACGCTGGTACGTGCCATGGAAGAATGCGGCATAGGGCGCCCTTCCACCTACGCACCCACCATTGCTCTGCTGCAGAGCAGGCATTATATCACCAAAGAAAAAAAGAGCCTTTTTATAACGGAACTCGGCGAAGCCGTAAACGGCATTATGAAAGAACACTTTGCCGACATCGCTTCCACGGGATTTACTGCCAAAATGGAAACCAGGCTCGATTCCATAGCAGGCGGAGAAGCGGACTGGAAAGAGGTTCTGGGGGATTTTTATCCGTCGTTTGAAAAAGAACTCAAAAACGCTGAGGACAAAATCGGAAAGGTAAAGGTTGCAGACGAGGTTTCTGACGTGCCCTGCGACAAATGCGGCAGGATGATGGTCGTTAAGCTCGGCAGATACGGGAAATTCCTTGCGTGCCCCGGCTTTCCGGAGTGCCGCAACATAAAGCCGCTCGTGGAAAAAGCCGGCGTCAAATGCCCTAAGTGCAGCGGTGAGGTGATAGTCCGCAAAACAAAAAAAGGCCGCAGATACTACGGATGCGAGAATTATCCTGACTGCGACTTTATGAGCTGGAATAATCCGAAATAATAATTAAAAACAGGAGGCGCCCCGGCGCCTCCCATTATTTTTCAGAACAAAAACTGAAATATGCAAAAACCCGCATACATAACCAGCAGGACTATTCCCTGCCAGCGGCGGAGCCTGCCTTTTATCAGGGCCGGCACAATCAAAAGCAGCATAACAATCAGCATAAGAGGGATGTCAATCAGCAGAGAAGCATTCATCCCCGCCACCTGTTTTTCGGGCGGAATTGAAAAAGGCGAAAGCGTAACGGAAATGCCGGATACCAGAACCCGATTGAAAAGATTCGCGCCGATGATATTGCCAAGCGAAAGCGCGCCGTGACCCTTTGCCAGCGAAACGACGGCAGTGACAAGCTCAGGCAGCGAAGTGCCCAGCGCCACAAACGTCAGCCCTATCACGGACTCCGGAACGCCCAGCCATTCGGCGATTATTGTTCCGTTGTCCACCAGCAGTCTGGCTCCGACGGCTATCGCGGCGGCGCCGATGATCATAAGAACAACGGCCTTTGCAAGGCTGATATCCTCCGGCTTTTTCGAAACTTCTTCGCCGGTGGATTCATCGCCTCCCAGATGCCTGTTTTTAATTATGAGAACCATATAAGCCGCGAAAATGACCAGCAGGGCAATGCCGACAGCGCGACTGAAATATCCGCTGATATAGGCTATGGAGGCGTACAGCGCTGCTGCGCCGAAAAAGAACATTGACGGAAGCAGAATGGTTTTCCTGTTTACGGACGAGGGTTTTACGGTTATTGTTAATGCCGCAATCAGAGCAGTATTGCAGATGATGGAGCCTATGGCGTTTCCGTAAGCCAGCTCACCATGCCCCATTACCGCGGCCTGCGAAGAAACCAGGACCTCCGGCAGAGTGGTTCCCACGGAAACGATTGTAGCTCCTATGATGAGCTCCGGAACGCGATATTTTCTGGCGATATCGACAGCTCCGTCCACAAACCAGTTTCCGCCGAATATCAGCAGGGCGAGTCCAAGGATAAATAATAAAACCGAAGTAATCAATTGAAATATTCTCCAAAAAAACTTTGGAAATTATACCACCGCGGCCGATTACTGTCCATAGTTTGAAATAATAAACACATTGTGATAGAATGATTCTATCGTGAATTTTGAACAACGAAACGGAAGGATACTGAAAATGAGAGACTATGTTTTTATGATTGACGTTAACGGCGATATGGATCCGGAATACGCTCAGGAACATGATATCAAAATCATGCCTCAGTATTATCATTTCAACGACGGCATTATATACGGCGATGAAATGAAAATGCCCATAGAAGGCTTTTTTGCCAGACTCAAAAACGGCGAGCGCGCCTATTCCATGGGCTGCAATCCGGACAGAGTTCGCGGCATCATGGAAAAAGCTCTTCAGCAGGAAAAGGACATCATTGTCACCATGGCTTCCTCCGAGTGCAGCGGCAGCTACAATACCGTCCGCATGGAAGCGGAAGAGCTTATGAACCAGTATGAGGGCTCCCGGATTTATGTTATTGACACTTATCTGGAGTGCGTTCCCATCACCCTTCTCACCATGGAAGGCGTGCGCATGAAGGAGCAGGGCGCCACATTTGACGAGGTTGTTGAGGCTCTCGAAAAGAAAAAGAGCAAATTCAATATTCTCTTTGTAGTTGACGATCTGTCGTGCCTCGTGCGCGGCGGCCGGCTGAACCCCATCAGCGGAATGGTCGGCTCCATGCTCAATATCAAGCCCGTGCTCACGTTTATCAACGGACGTATAGAATCCATCATGAAGTGCCGCGGCAAAAAAGCCGCAAAGGCAGCCATTATTGACATGCTCAAGGAAAAAAAGCTGGATCCGGATTATTTTGCCGGCGGACATACGGTTAATTATGACGAGGCTCACGAATTCGCCGAGAATCTCTCAAAAGAGCTGGGAGTAAAACTCATCGGCACTTATGAAATCAATCCCACCATCGGCGCCCACACGGGCGGAGGAGCTTTTGGAGTGGCGTACTGCGAGCTCGATGATTGATATATCAGGGACAATACCAAACGGGCGGAAATCCGCCCGTTTTTCTTATGATTGACGAGTTTTTAACATACTATTTTCTTGCTTTTGACGGGTCAAACTATTATAATTTTTAATGAAAAGGTCTGTGCGTATGAAAGTCAACAACCCGTACCGACGATAGGAGAAAAGATGAAACTTTCAAAAAAAGTGTTTTCATTATTGCTTTCCGCTGCGATGGTTTTTTCAGTAATTACGGCAACGCCTGTTTTTGCCGATGATGATAATTATGTCTGTTATATCGGAGAGACGGGGTACACATCTCTCGGGGCCGCCATCGGAGTTGTGTCTGCGTCGGGTCCCGCGGTTGACGGAGACGTGATAACACTTGTGGCGGATACCGTCGAAACATCGCGTATTTACGCTTATACGAGCGTTACCATTACCGATGACGGAAATCCTCATACGATTTATCTTGCAAATACCGCCTCGAATACCTACGGCAGAGGACTTCAGGTCGGCAACAGTAAGACTGTTTCAATAACGGCCACCGCTCCCGGAAATATAACTGTCGACTGCTCCGGAAACAGAGGCGTCGGATTATTTGTATACAAGGGCACTCTCAATCTTAGCGGACTGACAATCAAAAACAGCAGTAACAGTATGACCGGCGAGTATACCTCGCTCGGCGGAGCTGTCAGGGTCGGCTATGTTTCGGGCACTACTAACGTTTCCGGCACAGCCAATATCACAAACTGCACCTTCGAGTCAAATTCAAACACCACAGGCTCCGCCATATATATCAGCAGAGGCAGCACCTGTAATGTCAATGGCATTGATACGACAAACGGTGGCGGCGACATTTATATGGACGAAAACAGTTCCTTCAACACTTCGGGAACGAACTACATAACAAAGATTACAAACCTCCTCGGCACAGTCACGCTGGGCGGAACGGATTTTATAACGAGGCTTGAAATCGATCACGCCATCAACGCGGCGTCCTCGTTTTCGGCATCATCCGACGTCTACCTCTATATCGACGGGAACAGCGCGCTCACTCCGGGAGACTTTGTCGTAAATTCGAGCGGTATTTCAAGCGTTTTCGGCTGCTTTACCATTGTGAATCTGCAGGCCGCCGTTTATCTGGACGGAACCCTGAATATGTTTGATTACGCGGGTTTTGCCTGTAAAATAGGCGACACCCTGTATTCGTCCCTTACCGAAGCCGTCACCGCGGCTTCCGCGGGCAGTACCATTATCATCCTGGACAATTGCGAAGTTACGGAACAGCTTAACATTGCCAAGAATCTCACCATCATGGACGATGGCAGACCTCATACTATTTATTTCGCAAATACTTCCTCTTCGGGAACGGTTCCCGGCAGGGGCATTTCAAAGACAGGTTCCGGTTCGACGCTTTATATCAGGGGCTCGAGGCTCGGCCGTCTCACTCTGGCGGGACACAGTATGGACGGCACTGCTAAAAACTACGGCCCCCTGATTTACAATTCGGGCTCAACGGTCTACCTCTCAAAAGTCATTCTGACGGAAAATGACTGCGCCAATAACGGCGGAGCGCTCTACATGTCCGGTTCGTCAAAAATATACACCGACAATTCCGTTATCAGAAATAACAGCGCTCAAAGAGGCGGCGCCGTTTATCTTTACTCTTCAACCGCTCAGCTTTATCTCAGAGACGGCACGGTTATTACAAATAACACTTCCACCTACAGAGGAGGCTGCGGCGCTGTTTATTCGTTAAACAACGGAAAGATCTACCTTTCCGGGAACCTCAATATCACCGGGAATTACAAAGGCGACGCCATCAGAAACATTTCCGTGAAAGACGCGTCCGCGCTCATCATGAACGGAAATATCTCCGGTTCTGTCGGAGTCGATTACACGGCCGTGGCCATGAGCGGCAAAGTGTTCGGCACTGCGGCAAAGAGCACATACACCGGAGCGGGCTGTATCTATTCGGATCTGTATCCTACTCTTAAGGGACATATTGACAGCGACGCGAACAGTCTTTACTGGGCGGTGGGAGAATACTCCATTGATGCCGGTAACGCGTCGGAA
>JAFTAU010000008.1 GCA_017455435.1 Lachnospiraceae bacterium
AGATATTTTGCGAGTTCAACGGAAAGCTTTGTTTTACCCACCGCGGTCGGTCCGGCGATACATACAAGAGGTTTCATTACAATATCCTTCTGAACTTTTTGTCCAGCTCGTATTTTCCAAGTTTAATTGCAGTAGGACGACCGTGCGGACAGGTATAAGGATTTTCAAGTCCCAGAAGCTCCATAATCAGTGCGTCGGCTTCTGCGGCTGAGAGGCGGTTTGCGCCCTTGACGGCGGCCTTGCAGCTCATCATGGCTATTTTATCAGTAATAAGCGTGCTCCTGCCGTGACCTGTCTCATCGGCAATATCGTCCAGCATTTCTATCAGCAAATCTTCTCTGGCGATACCGTAGAGGTTGTCGGGGACGGCGTATACGGCTATCTCTCTTCCTCCGTAGTACTCTATTTCAAAACCGATTTCTTTAAAAGAGTCAATATTGGAATTGAGCGCCGAAAGCTCTCTGTCGGAAAGCGTCAGAACAATTGGGGGATTGAGCTGCTGGCTTGTATGGGTTTTATTCCTGAAATCACGCATAAACCGCTCATAAAGCACTTTTTCGTGAGCGGCATGCTGGTCGATTATCAAAAAGTCGTCCTTGTATTCAACCAGCAGATAAGTATCGAAAACAGTTCCGATCAGCTTAAAATAGGGCTTTGCAGATTCAGTGAGGATTTCTCTGAAAAAATCCTCCTCCTGCATCGACTGCTGCTCCCTCGCCGGTACCGTTTCAAAACTCAAAGTCTCTTTCATTCTGAGCTTTTCAAAAGGCTCTGCATAAGCAGGTTCTTCTGATTCGGGCGTGTCTGACGGCTCATCAGCTGCCGGCGCCGCCTCAGGCTCAGAAGGAGCTGCGGGAATGATATCCTGCTCTTTTTCCTTCAAGACAGGTACAGTCTTCTCAGGTTCCTCATCAGGCTCTGCAGGAATATCAACCGTCCCGGTATATATCAACTCCTTCTCTGAAAGAGTATCTAAAACTGCGTTTTTTACAAAATCATATACTTCGTCTTCGTTTCTGAAACGAACCTCCAGCTTTGAAGGATGAACGTTAACATCCACGGCCTCACCGGAAAGCGTTAGGCTGATTACAGCAAACGGGTACTTGTGCTGCATAACAAACCCGTGATATGCGTCCTCTACAGCCTTTTGCAGGAGTTTGCTCCTGATTGTACGGCCGTTTACCTCAAATATCTCGTAAGAACGGTTTCCGCGGGAAATAACGGGTTTTCCGATATAGCCTTCCAGACGCATGCCGTCCGTCTCAGCTTCCTTACTTAAAAGAAGTCTTGCTGTGTCCTTGCCATAGATGGCGTAAATCACATCTTTTTTATTGCCGTTGCCGCTCGTATGCAGCTTTGTCTGATTTCCTGAAGTTATATGAAAAGAAATATCCGGATGAGCCAGAGCAAGCCTGAAAACAGCTTCGGTAACATTGGCGCCTTCAGTGGAAGCGCTCCTTAGAAACTTTTTTCTGGCGGGAGTATTGTAAAACAAATCTCTGATAATAAACGTTGTGCCTGCAGGAACGCCAATTTCTTCATAAGAGATTTCTTTTCCGCCCTCTATCACGTATCTGACACCCACCAGTGAATCGGCAGTGCGGGTAATCAGCTCGCATTTTGCCACGGCTGCGATGCTGGCCAGAGCCTCGCCGCGAAAACCGAGTGATTCGACTCCGAACAGGTCGGAAGCATCGGTTATCTTGCTGGTGGAATGGCGCAGAAAAGCGTTTCGGATATCGTCTCTCTCAATTCCTGAGCCGTTGTCAGTAATACGTATAAAAGAAATACCGCCGTCCTTTATTTCTACGGATATTGCGGTGGCGCCTGCGTCTATTGAATTTTCGACGAGCTCTTTTACGACAGAGCGTGGATTCTCAACCACTTCGCCTGCAGCTATCTGATTGATGGTCTCGTCGCTTAGCAGATTGATTTTTGCCATATTAATTACCCTGTTTTCGTTTCAGTTCTTCCTGCCACTCATAAATAAAATTCAGTGCTTCGATAGGCGTCAGCTCAGAAGGATTAAGCGCCAGAAGCCTTGATTCTATATCATCGGACTTTGGAGCCGGCGAAGGTGCGACTGAGGGCTCGCAGCTTCTGCCCTCTCCTCTTGCTATCTGACCCGCTCTAACAGTGATATCTGCGTCTGAAAGCTCACTAATCAGTTCTTTGGCACGCCTTAGCACAGCTTCCGGTACACCGGCCAGCTTTGCCACCTGAACGCCGTAGCTCTTGTCCGCGCCCCCACGCACAATCTTCCGCAGGAAAACAATGTCATCTCCCTGCTCTTTTACCGCGATACAGTAATTCTTTACGCCGTCGATGCAGCCCTCCAGCTCCGTCAGCTCGTGATAGTGTGTGGCAAACAGCGTTTTGGCACCGATTATGGAGCGATCCGCTATATATTCTATGACCGACCAGGCGATTGCCAGACCATCAAAAGTGCTCGTGCCCCTGCCGATTTCATCTAAAATAATCAGGGATTTTTTGGTGGCGTTTTTGAGTATGGAGGCCACCTCGCTCATTTCCACCATAAAAGTGCTCATTCCGGAGGCAAGGTCATCGGAAGCACCTACGCGGGTGAAAATGCGGTCGCATATACAGATTTCTGCTTTTTCCGCCGGGACAAAAGAACCAATCTGCGCCATCAGCACTATCAGAGCCGTTTGTCTCATATATGTGGATTTGCCGGCCATATTCGGCCCTGTAATAATGGAAATCAGGTTTTCTCCGGTGTCGAGCAGTGTATCGTTTTCGACAAATCTTCCCCTGCCCAGCATATATTCAACCACAGGATGGCGGCCGTTTTTTATATTTATAATACCGTCACTTGTGATATTCGGCTTTGTGTACCCGTTTCTAACGGCGACGTCCGCAAAGGAAGCCAGCATATCCAGCATGGCCACGGCAGATGCAGTCTTTTTGATGCGTATAACATTTTCGGAAACAATCTGTCTGATATCGGAGAACAGCCTGTATTCAAGGGCAAAAAGTTTTTCTTCTGCTCCCAGGATGGTGTCTTCGAGCTCCTTAAGGCGCGGCATAGTATATCTTTCGGCATTGACCAGCGTCTGCCTGCGTATATAATCCTCCGGCACCATGTCTTTTGAGGAATTTGTAACCTCAAAGCAGTATCCGAATACACGGCTGTATTTGATTCTGAGATTCTTTATTCCTGTACGCTCGCGCTCTTCGGCCTCCAGCGCCGCCAGCCAGTTTTTACCGTCGGTTTTGGCTTTCCTGAGAGTGTTTACCTCTTCGTTATAGCCGGTTTTGATTATACCGCCTTCATGGACAGATATTGGCGCGTCCTCCGAGATTCCGTCGCCAATCAGCTTTGTGATATCGGCAAGATCGTCCATCTCGCTGTAGACAAAGCGGATCAAAGGTACATCAACATCTCTGAGAAGTGCTTTTATATGCGGTATCATTTCCAGCGACGATGCAAAAGAAAGAAGCTCTCTGGGATTGATACTGCCGTATGAAATCCGGGCAAGAAGCCTTTCGAGATCTCTGACAGGATTCAGATATTCGCGTATTTCCTCGCGTTGAGCCATGTTTTCAAAGAAATAATCTACGGCGTCCAGCCTGCTGTTAATTTCTTTTTCATCAATAAGCGGCTGCTCTATGCTCTGGCGCAGCAGTCTGCCGCCCATAGCTGTCTTTGTGCGGTCCAGAACGAAGGCCAGAGAGCCTTTTTTTTCTTTGTCCCTGAGAGTATGCGTAAGCTCCAGATTCTTTCTGGTATAGGAATCCAGCAGCATAAAACTTCCGGGTTTGTAAACCGTGATTTCATTTATATGCCCGAGCGTGGTTTTTTGGGTAGAATCCAGGTACCACATCAGGGCGCCGGCAGCGCTCACTCCGCCCGGATAAAGCCCGAGCGAATATCTGGTGATATAATCCTCACCGAAATTTCTCGAAAGAAGCTTTGCGCCCGTGGCAGAGTCCATTGCGGAGTCCGGCAGCTCACTGACAAGAATATGGGAGCTTTCAGAATACTTTCCGATAGGCAGTTCACTGATAAACAGCAGCTTGTTGCAGACAAGCTCTGCCGGAGCATATTTATCGATTTCGTCCTCAACCTGTCTGGCGCTGTCTGTCTGAATAACCATAAAAACGCCGGTAGTAATATCGCAGACCGCCATACCGTAGGTCTCGCCTGTATATGCAATACATGCGATATAATTATTGGTGTCAGCCAAAAGGGATTCGCTGTCCATAACCGTTCCCGGAGTAACGACGCGGATAACTTCTCTTTTTACCAGGCCTTTAGCCTGACGCGGATCCTCCATCTGCTCGGCTATAGCTACTTTATATCCCTTTTCGACAAGCCTGTTTATATATGAATCGGCAGCGTGAAAAGGTACGCCGCACATAGGAGCGCGTTCCGTAAGGCCGCACTCTTTCCCCGTCAGAACCAGATCCAGTTCTTTTGAAACTGTCTTTGCATCATCAAAAAACATCTCGTAAAAATCACCCAGACGGTAAAAAAGCAGACAGTCCGGATATTGTTCCTTTGTTTCGAGATAATGCTTCATCATAGGGGACAGCATCTATTCTTCCAACCTTCCGTAGTAATAAAAACCTTTTGATTCAAGCAGCCTTACCTTTACGATGCGTGAAATCAGCGAAGAATCGCCCTCAAAATGTACCATGATATTATTTGAAAGCCTGCCGGTCAGCATGCCTTCTACCCGGGAATCCGCTTCCTCTGTCAGCACCTCGACCACCTTTCCTATGTCGCGTCCGCATACCTCGGAAGTGTTTTTCTGAACAAGCGAAAGCAGCCTGTTGAAGCGGTCTTTTATCACATCTTCAGGAACCTGAGGCAGTTTCGCCGCAGCGGTCCCGTCACGTTTAGAATATATAAATGTAAAGGCGTTGTCAAATCTGATTTTTTTGACGACGTCCAGAGTCTCTTCAAAATCCTCTTCCGTTTCACCGGGAAAGCCCACTATGATATCGGTGGTCAGTGAAATGTCGGGAATGGCTGTTTTTATCCTGTCCACAAGATCGAGATATTGTTCTTTTGTGTAATGGCGGTTCATTGCCTTTAGAACACGGCTGCTGCCGGATTGCAGAGGCAGATGAAGGTGCCTGCAAATCTTTTTTGATTCCGCCATAGTCTCTATCAGCTCATCAGACAAATCTTTTGGATGAGATGTCATAAACCTTATGCGTTTTATGCCGTCAATCTCTTCTATCTGTTTCATAAGCTGAGCAAAGGTTATGGGATGCCCGAGGTTTTTTCCATAGGAATTGACATTCTGCCCCAGCAGCATTATTTCCACTACTCCGTCGTCTGCCAGAGCTTTTATTTCGGAAATAATATCCTCGGGTTTTCTGCTGCGCTCCCTGCCGCGGACGTAAGGAACAATGCAGTATGAGCAGAAATTGTTGCAGCCGAACATGATGTTGACGCCGGATTTGAAGGAGTATTTGCGCTTTGAAGGAAGATCCTCCACTATCAGATCCGTATCCTCCCACACGTCAAATACTCTCTCACCGGTAGAAAGGTGCGTATAAAGCAGCTCAGCGAGCTTGAATATATTATGTGTGCCGAAAACAATATCCACAAAGGTGAGTTTGTTTCTGACGTTTTCAACCTCGGCAGGCTCCTGCATCATACAGCCGCAGACAGCTATGACAGTCTCGGGATGGGATTTTTTGTAATGATTAAGATGGCCAAGCCTGCCATAGAGCCGCTCGTTGGCGTTTTCCCTGACGGTACAGGTGTTATAAAGCACAAAATCAGCCTGTTCGCTGTCGGTTTCCTTATAGCCCGCTTCGGTCAGTATACCCGTAAGCTTTTCGGAATCTCTGGCGTTCATCTGGCAGCCGAAAGTTACGACGCAGAATGTCAGTCTGCGTCCGAGAGCGGTCTCCTTTTCCGAAACAAGAGCCCTCAGCTGATCGGTATAAAACTTTTGTCTATCTGATTCTGTCAATTCTTTTTACCTTTATTTCCGTATTTTTCGCCGAGATTAACCCTGCTTCCATCGGGGTAGACAACGGTGGTTGAGTCCAGAGAGCCTCTGAGATTTTCACGAATCGCAGCGATATACCTGCGGCGCAGCTCCTCGTGTTCGGCTATTTCTTCTTCCGTAGCCTTTCCGCCCTGCCTTTTATGATAAAGCTCATTTATTCTTTTTATGTCTGCTTCTGTCAGCATGGTCTGTATCTCCTGATTATTTCTTCGGCAACCTTCATCCCGTCTGCGGCGGCAGAGGTTATTCCTCCGGCATATCCGGCGCCTTCGCCGCAGGGAAAGATGCCGCTTATATTGCTTTCAAAATTATCGCCGCGCAGAATCTTTACAGGTGATGAGGTGCGTGACTCTACGCCTGAGAGCACAGCGTCTTCGTCGTCAAAGCACTTGATCTTTTGTCCGAAAGCCTTTATTCCATCGGCAATGGAAGCATTAATTACGTCGCTGAAAATGCCGCTGACTGAGCCTGCACGAATGCTTCCTTTTATGTCGGGAAGCACTTTCCCAAAGTCTGGAGTCGGCTTTCCGCTGAGATAGTCTGAAAGACGTTGTACAGGTATGACGCCTCCGCCGGCCTCGCGAGCCGCTTTTTCAATAGCTTTTTGATAGCGGAGCCCTGCAAAAATGTCATCAGATCCAAAATCAGACTCATCTACAACTGCTATTACGGCGGAATTTGCGTTCCGGCCGTTTCTGGCCGAAAAACTCATACCGTTTATACAAATTCCCTCAGAATCTGTAGACGTATCCACCACATAGCCTCCGGGGCACATACAGAAAGTATATACGCCTTTGCCGGTAATGCTCTTGTGAGAAAGCTTGTAATCCGCCGCAGGCAGCATCCCGGCATATCTTTCCCCGTACTGGGCAAGATTGATGTCAGACTGCAGATGTTCTATTCTAAAACCTGCCGCAAAAGGCTTTTGTGTCATTTGGGCGCCAAGTCCGGACAGCATATGATAAATATCATGGGCACTGTGACCTGTCGCCAGAATAACGCTTTCAGCCTCAATATTTGAGCTGCCTCCTTCGCCTTCGAGCTGCAGCGTCAAAGGCTTTCCGGGAATAATAGCCGTCAGCTTAGTGCGAAATAAATATTCTCCGCCGAGCTTGATTATTTCTTCTCTGATTCCTGCCACTACCTTTGCCAGCACATCGCTGCCGACATGGGGCTTATTGGAATATGTTACGCTCCTGTCAGCGCCAAAGCGTGCAAAGGTTTCAAGGATGAATCTTATACGACCGTCAGGATCCTTTATACCGGTATTCAGCTTTCCGTCAGAAAAAGTGCCTGCGCCGCCTTCGCCAAAGCATGCGTTTGATTCCGGGTCAAGCGAGCCTGCAGCCCAAAAATGTTCAACGGTCTTTTGTCTTTGCCCGACGGGCTGCCCGCGCTCTATTATCAGAGGCCTGTAGCCGGCTTTTGCGAGAATGAGTCCTGCAAACATACCTGCAGGGCCGGAACCTATAACAACATGTCTGCCGCTCACACCGGAAGAGCCGCTCTCAGGCAGGCTGTAAGGCTTTATATCGGCAAGGCTCAATCCTGAGCCCTTTCTTATTCTGCCTGATTTGGCGGGGTCAAGCGCGACCGTATAAACATAATGTATATTATCTTTGTCTCTGGCATCGAGGGCTTTTCTGACTATCAGTATATCTTCCGGCTCGCAGAAAATCTTTCGTTTTGCCAGAGCCTCCGGGAGCTTTTCCTCGCTGTCCGTTATATCCAGTTTTATATTTGATACGATCAGTTTTTTCATTTTCAGATAAAACTTCTTCTGCTGCCTGTATCAAGCGCTTTCCATCTTTCTATGTCGGCATCGGTAAAAGTTCTTTTATACTCGGCTCCGGCCGCCGCGCAGCCTGCGAGGAAGCCGCTCGCCCATGCAAAATGCAGATTGTATCCGCCGCATTTTCCGTCAACATCCAGCATCTCTCCGGCGATAAAAAGTCCTTTTGCTAATTTTGATTCAAAAGTCAAAGGGTCAATCTCGCATATTGGAATTCCGCCCCGCGTCACCTGTGCGCTTTCAAAACTCCTTTTACCATCTAATTTTACAAAATAGTGCTTTGGATGTCTTTCCATGAGCATTATATCAAACAGCGCAGCAAGCTTTTTAGGGAAAAAAGCTGTCAGGGGCGTTCCTGAAAGCAGGGCCGTATCAAACTCTTCTTCGTCTGTTTCGGGAATAAAATCAAAAACCAGATACTGCTCTTTTGCACTGCCCAGAAAGCGGCTGATATTCATGACAGGGACGCCGGAAGCGCCGTAGCTGGTGAGTTGAACTTCACCTTCGGATTCACAAAGGATTTCGTCATTTGTAAGTATAGAAGCTTTTGCTCTGGTGCGGATGCCGGCAGCGCTGCAGAGGATATCTGAAAACAGGACACCTGTCAGTGCAGCAGACAGTTCATTAATACTGTGTCCAAATGATTTTGCTATATCATAGGCACACAAAGCGCCGGTTGCGCCGGCCGGGCTCCCGGCAGCCAGTATGACTTTATCCGCCTCATATGAATAATCTTCGCAAAACACTTTAAATCCGCTTTTGAAGCTTTCTATATGCGTCACTGCGGCATTTGTGTGGATGCTCACTTTCAGCTTTTCGCATTCCCGCAAGAGAGCGCTAAGGACGGTAGCGGCTTCTTCGCTGCGCGGATAAACAAAGCCGTTTTTTATAGACGGATAAACGCCGATAGATTCAAAAAAATCTATTGCGTCATACGCTCCGAAATTATCCAGTAAAGGCTCAATAAAGCCCTTGTTTTCATCGTAATAAGAACCGGGGCAGACTGATAAATTAGTATAGTTGCATTTTCCGCCTCCGGAAGCCAGAATTTTGGCGCCGGTTTTTCCTGAGGCTTCGAGCAAGGTCACCTTTTTACCGGCGCGGGCTGCAGCTATTGACGCAGCAAGTCCTGCGGCTCCTCCGCCTATAACCAGAACTTCAGACATATCAATCCCTCATAATGCGAAGCTTTTTGGCGAGTCTCGCTATCTTGTTTCCGAGAGGAATGCGCGACAGATCAACCTCATCGATTCCTTTTGTCAGAATCAGCAGAATACCGTATATTACGATGCCTGCGGCCACCGAAACGACAACAGAGATAATATTGCTATGTGTAAGCGAGAACAGCAGCTTGTAAATAAAGTACGAGGCGACGCCCATTACCGCGGCGGAAATGCCCGGGCTGACAAAAGTCTTTGCAATCTCCTGCCTGTAGTTGAGTTTGTTTCTCAGACAGATATTGTTTGCTACACACATGACCATATAAAAGACGATATTGGAAAGAATAACTCCATAAATACCCAGATCAAAAATGTAAAGCAGCGCAAACAGCACCACGACATGAATTGCCAGCGCGATAACGGCGTTTCTGACCGGAATCCAGATATTGCCTATACCTTGCAGGATGGAATTGGTAGTGGTGGAAAACGCCGTAAAGAATATCGCAGTTGAACCGTAGATCATCATAGCGGTCGCGGCATTGTTGTTTCCGCGAAACAGCAGGTTCATAACAGGACCAGCCAGAACAGCGAGACCAATCGTGGCAGGAATGGCTATAACCATATTAAATCTGATAGCCGTGCCGGATTTGTCCACTATCTCAGTAGTGCGGCCTCTCTGCATGGCGGCAGCAAGCGTGGGAATGACTGCCGAACCAAGCGAAGTGGCTATGGCCGTAGGAACATGAACCAGCAGCATATATTTGCCGTTAAAAGCCCCCCATATGCCGGAATAATCTGTCTTTGTATATCCGGCAAAAATGGCCTGATCAATAACCGTGCTTATCTGATAAATGGTGGTGCTCATCAGTACCGGGAAAATCGTCATTACCAGTACCTTTAAAAGATGAGAATGCCTGTCTCTCTCAGAGCCGGTATCACGGGCGGCTTTGGCTTTTATGCGGGATCTTTGACCAAAGAAAAGCAGGGCGCAGAAAACCAGTGCAGCCAGAGCGCCTGCGCCGGTTCCTATAGTGCCGCCCGCAGCGCCGTAGGAAGCGCTGTAGTAGTTTTCTGTCCCGGAAGCGAGATCCACAGCGGTTCCTGCTTTAAACAGCAGATATCCTGCCAGCAGGCTGACGATTGCATTTACTATCTGCTCTATGATCTGTGAGAAGGCTGTGGGAACCATTGTCCTGTATCCCTGGAAATAGCCTCTCAGAGTGCCGAGAAACGCCATTATAAAGATAGTGGGCGCGAGCGTTTTGATGGCGAACGCCGCCTGCGGCATTTTCATCAGAGCAGCGAAGCCGTCTGCGCCGAAAAAACACACAGCGCCGATTATACCGCCGGAAATCAGCGAAAAGATGCACGCAGAGATAAACAGTTTGTAGCTGTTATAATACTGCCTGACAGAGAGCCTGGCTGCTATCAGTCTGGATAGAGCAAGCGGCAGCGTATAACTGGATATCAGCAGCAGAATATTGTAAATGCTGTAAGCTGTGGAATAAACTCCGATGCCTTCTTCGCCGATAATATTTGTCAGAGGAACTCTGTATAATAAGCCGATTAGCCGGACAATGATTCCGGCTATGGCTAAGATGCTTCCCTGTACCAGGAAATTTTTTGATTTTGAGGAGTCCGGTTTATTCGTCATTCAAATACAGACTCTCCTGTCATCTTTGGTAGAACGATGCAAACCCAGCTCTTTCCGGGATTGAGGCGTATTTCAGTGCCGTCGTCATAGTAATAATGTGTATTGCCCCAGTAGCTTTCTTTTTCCCATGTAATATCGACAACCTTACCGTTAGTGACAAAAGCGCCTTTTCCCGTGCCGACGGTATTGATGTATTTGTTCTTGTGGTCATCCTCGAGATGGTAGGTGCAGTACTGGATGATAATGTTTTTGACCGCGAGCTGCAGACCGGTGTCACCGTCCTTGTGCTCTTCGCCCCATGCATACCTGTAATACAGACCGTCTTCGGAATTGTAGACGAAATAAGAACGGTTCTGGGTAAAGCCTGTTGTTACTTTATTGGCGGTTCTGCCGTTTTCGAGAAGATTGGGTGAGCCTTCCTCGGCGAATTTAAACTTGTAAGAGAAATCCTCGGCAACTTCACGTCTGAATTTGCGGTATTCAATGCGTTTTTCGATTTTTGCCTGGTTGGTAAAATTGTTATGACCGGTCAGATGGTCGCTGCTGGTAAACTGGGCGTCGTAGTCCTTGTTGACCACCTCGATATCGTCACAGTTTGAGCTGTTGAGTTTTTCGAGAGCATATTTGCTGTGCCCGTTATGAACCAGAATGCCGTCATATTCTGCAAGGATACCGGGATGATATGACCTGCATGAACGAAGCGGACCTATACGGTCAAGAGAAGAAATATCCTGGAAAATGGCAGTGAGTCTGACCTCGTTCGCCTCTATCGGAACTTCATAAACCACATCGGCAGCGGAAATTCCGCACTGCGGACGGGCTTTGCGTTCATTATCAATCTGAAAGCCGAGGGGACGGAGCTTTGCCACCTCTTCTGATATGGGCAGACCCGTCAAAAAACTGTAGGTATATCCCTCCGGAAGCCCGGCGGCCTGAGTAGTCTCGATGTCAGGCAGAGTAAGCTCTGCTATGGATTCCGGAATCTTAGCAGTTGCAGATTCGGCTTCGGTGATAATATCCTCGCCGCAGCCCGAAGTCAAAAACGTAGCAACAATAAGTAATGTCGCAATAACTCTGATTGATTTTTTCATAAATCTCTCCTATCGCGTTATATTTAAAGCATTCAGTACTTTGTTTTGCTTTTCTTCCATAAGAAGGCGCTCATCCTCCGCTTCGTGATCGTATCCTAAGAGGTGCAGCATGCTGTGAGCTATCAGAAAAGCGTATTCTCTGCGGACTTTGTGTCCGTACATCTGAGCCTGACTGATAACTTTCTCTGTTGAAATCACAATGTCACCCAGCATCAGCTCTCCGGTCTCGAGGTTAAAGATGGCACCGTCACCGGGCTTCAGAGAAGAAAAGCAGGACGGACTGTTCCATTCGACACAAGGGAAAGAAAGCACATCGGTAGGACGGTCAATACCCCTGAATTCTTTGTTCAGCTCCTTGATGCCTGAGTCGTCTGTCAAAAGAACGTTTACCTCAGCCTCAAAAGGACAGCCTTCAAAGTCGAGAACGGCTTTTACCACTTTTTCGGTCAAGGCTCTGTATTTGATGCCGAGTGCGGCAGCATTGTTTTTTTCAATGTAAATCTGCATATTATTTGCTCTGGCCGCGTCTTTTGGCAGCGGCTGCTTCTTTTTTCTCGAATTTTTCGTAAGCTTCTACAATCTTCTGTACCAGAGGATGTCTGACTACGTCGCGGTTTGTCAGCTCTACCACGGCAATTCCCTCTACCCCCGAAAGAACCTTCAGAGCAACGTCGAGTCCGGATTTCTGACCGGCGGGGAGATCCTTTTGCGTAGTATCACCGGTCACTATCACCTTTGAGCCGAAACCGATACGCGTCAGGAACATTTTCATCTGGGCAGGAGTGGTGTTTTGAGCCTCATCCAGAATAATATAGGCGTTGTCGAGCGTCCTGCCTCTCATATATGCAAGCGGAGCGACTTCGATAGCGCCTTTTTCGTAATTGTGCAGATAGCTTTCGGCTCCCATAATCTGATAAAGGGCATCGTAGAGCGGTCTGAGATAGGGGTCAATCTTGCTCTGGAGATCTCCCGGCAGAAAGCCGAGCTTTTCTCCGGCTTCGATAGCCGGTCTGGTGAGGATGATGCGGTCAACCTCGCCTTCTTTGAAGGCGGAAATCGCCATAGCCATAGCCAGGTAGGTTTTTCCGGTGCCGGCGGGCCCGAGTCCGAAACAGACCATGTTGTTCTTGATAGCCTCGACATATTTTTTCTGACCGAGGGTCTTTGGTTTTACGGGCTTTCCGCCAACAGTGCGGCAGATTACTTCGTTATCTATTTCGACGAGCTTTGAATCGATATTATCCAGCGCAGAGGCAATGGAATAATCCACGCTCTGTTCAGTCACATGGCTGCCTCTCTCCGATAGCTGTGCCAGCTCTCCTATCACCTTTTCGGCGGAAGCGACAGCGGTTTCATCACCCATCAGTGTAATGCTGTCGCCGCGTGAAACAATGTCTACGCGAAAAGCTTTTTCTATCTTTCGGAAATACCTGTCGAGCTCTCCGCTGACATCGCGGAGGGCGTTTTGGGACAGCTCGATTTTTTTGATGGTTTCAGCCATTTATACTCCTTTTTTCGAAAAGATATTTTATCATAAATCATTAGTAAATAAAAGGGTTTTGGGTGCTTAAAATCCTTCATAAAGAATGCACCGCAAAAGCCGGTCTATATGTTTTTTGGGGCAAAAGCCCAAAAAACGCAACCCATATGGATTGCGTTTTTTTCGATGAAAACAAATAATTAATACTTGCGCTTACGAGCGGCCTCTGATTTTTTCTTACGTTTTACGCTGGGCTTTTCGTAATGCTCTCTCTTGCGAATCTCCTGCTGGATACCGTCCTTTACGCAAGCGCGCTTAAATCTGCGGAGAGCGATGTCAAGATTTTCGTTTTCTTTTACGGTTACGTATGCCATTTAGTTTTCACCTCCTCCGGCAGGAAATTGTGTCAAAAGACACGAAAGCCATTATATCAAATAATGTATGGCTGTCAATACGCTATTTTCACGTTTCATACGCTCGCCGAAAGCTGCTCTTTTAAGGTCATATGCATCTTTTTGCGGGTGAGCTCCACGAGGTTCAGCTTTGTGACGTCCACCACGATTGTCCTGACAGGATCTGAAAAAACTGCTCCTTTTAGGAATTCCACCACTTCATCCATATGGCTTTTTTTCTTCATGTCGATAAAATCAATGATAATGATTCCCGACAGATTTCTGAGTCGGATCTGGCGCGCAGCTTCTCTTGCAGCTTCAAGATTTGTGACAAAAAATGTTTCCTCCATATTCTTTTTGGAATCGTTTTTGCCGGTGTTTACGTCGATTACCGTCATCGCCTCGGTTTCGTCTATCACTATGTATCCGCCGCATTTTAGCCAGACCTTTCGGCCTGAGGCTTCTTTTATCAGGGTTTCGGTTTTGTACAGCTTTGAAAGAGGCAAAAGCTCGTCCTCATAAAACGTGACATTAGCGTCCGGGAAGGATGAAAGTATGTTTTCATAAACGGCTTTGTCATCCGTGACTATCTCACAGGCTTCTTTCATATCCCGGATCTTGTCGATGTAATAAGCGGTTCCGGAAAAGATTTTCTTGTGTTCAGGAGTATGGGCGGCGCGGCTTTTGAGCTCTTCTATCAGCTTCATATGAGAATAAGCCTCGCCGAGGATTTTCTCGTCCGTGGCCTTCTCCGATTTTGTGCGAAGAATAAAAGAATAATTATCATCGTAGGAAAATGTGGAATCAAAGAGCTGCTGCAAATCGAATTTCCTGTTATTATCAGTGAATTTTGAGGATATGCCCAGGCTGTAGAGGCCTTCGGTAACAACGACAAATTCGCCGGGAATTGAGATATTGATTGAGCATTCGGCGTCCTTGGATTTTGATTTTTCTTTTACTATCTGGACCGGCAGGACGTCGCCGGTTTTGATTTTGTCTTCGGCATCAAGCTGATAAAAGCATTTCACTCCGTCGCCAATGGAGATGAAAGCGGAATTGATGTTTTTGGCGATGCTTTCGACTCTGCCGACAAACACGTCGTACAGATGAAAGTCTGATTTTTTCTCAAGATTGATGTCCACTGCAGTCTGGCCACAGTACTCAATCGTGGTAATCTTTTCTTTGTAGTCGGTAATAATCAGCTTATTCATTTATTTCTCCTATTTCTCCGAGAGATACATATTTATCGCCGACCACCGTAAACTGGTCGAGCCGCGTGATATGAATGCTCCCGGACCTGAAGGCGTCCTCTCCCGAAAAAGGAAGGCCGCAATATTCAAAAAAAGCATCGAGCACCGAGGCGGGTTTTATACTGACGTCGCTCCCGGCTCTAAGAAGCAGCGTGAGTGAGTCTCCATTACAGATTCCGCTCAGCAGCAGAGGCTTTATATCAACATATGAAAGAGATGTCCTGGTCTTCTTTTCGATTGTGATATTGCTTTGTGAAGAAAAAGAATCCCAGAGGTTTGCAAGGTCACCGGGGAAAGGAGATCCGTAAGAAAAATCCACTCTGTACCGGCAGGCTTTCAGCGTCGCCATCGCATTTGTTTTTACGTTTTCGGGCAGGATGCGGAAGGATGTGACTTTCAGTTCTTTAGGAAGCTGCTCATTAAAGCGCTTTATCATTTCGGAGGCGGGCAGCACGGAGTTAAATTCGCCGTCAAAATACTCTCCCTCCGACTCCATGCCGAGACTGAGCGGCGAGGCGAAAGAAAGAATCTGGTGCGGATTAAAACCCTGTGAATAGGCTATATCAAATCCGGCGCGTCGGATGGCCTTTTGAAAGCAGCGCATGATGTCCAGATGACCCACATAGCAGAGGTCTCCCTTCTTTTCAAATCTGATTCTTGCTTTCAAAGCAGATACCTCCTTTAAAGCGTGCCGCGCCGCAGCCGGCACACTCCCTGCGGCAGTTTTCGGTTGTGACGGCCAGCCCGGCTTTTTCCCACTCGGACAGCAGAAACTTTTTTGTCACTCCCACATCTATAAAATCCCAGGGGAAAACTTCGTCCGCGCTCCTCTTCCTTTCGGTGTAAAAGGCGATATCAACGCCGCATTCCTCAAAGGCCGCTCGCCATTTTTCAAAATCAAAGTATTCAGTCCACGCGTCGAATAAAGCGCCGTTTTTGTATGCTTGATATATAACCTGAGAGAGCCTGCGATCGCCCCTTGCCAGAACGCCCTCCAATATGGACGTCTTGGCGTCGTTGTACTGATAATGCAGAGATTTGTGATTAAGCGTGATACGGAAGCTGTCCTTTACCAGATAAGCTCTGCGCAGGTACTCTTCTTCGTTTTGCATGGAGGCCCATTGAAAAGGGGTAAAGGGCTTTGGCACGAAAAACGACGAGCTGGCGTTTATCTGTATTTTGCCGTTTCGCTTTTCCTTTGGGATGTCCTCGTAATAACGCTTTGCTATCTTTTCGCACAGCTCGACAATTGCAGTCAGATCCTCGTCGGTTTCGGTCGGTTGACCGACCATAAAATAGAGTTTAACTTTATTCCAGCCGGCTTCAAAAGCAGAGCCGGCGCCATCCAGGATTTCTTCTTCAGTAAGGCCCTTGTTGATGACGTTTCTGAGACGCTGTGAACCGGCCTCCGGCGCGAAGGTGACAGAGCTTTTGCGGACGTCGAGCAGCAGCTTCATAACGTCGAGAGAAAACTCGTCTATACGCAGCGAGGGCAGAGAAATATTGATTTTGCGCCGGTTGCACTCTTCTATCAGACTGCGGATAAGCGGCTCGAGACGGCTGTAATCGCTGGTGGAAAGCGAGCTGAGACAGATTTCCTCGTGACCTGTGGTGCCCAGAAGGCGCCTCGCAAGGGCCAGCATCTGCTCCAGGTCTTTTTCTCGCTGAGGCTTATACACGCTGCCGGCCTGGCAGAATCTGCAGCCGCGGATGCAGCCGCGCATTATTTCGAGCACCACTCTGTCCTGAACGGGCTTGATATAAGGAATAATCGGCTTTTCGGGATAAGGTGCAGCGGCAAAATCCGTAACCACTACTTTTCTGACCTTGTCCGGAGCGCCGCCCGTGGCCTCGTAGGACTTCACGGTGCCGTCTTCATTGTAAGTTACCTTGTAGAGCGAAGGGGCGTAAATCCCCGGAATTTTTGACGCTTCCTTTATAAACTGCTCACGCTTCTTTCCGGAGACTTTGCAGCTCTTATAAAGGTCTATCAGTTCGTCATAAGAGACCTCTCCCTCGCCGATATAAAACAAGTCAAAGAAATCCGCTATGGGCTCGGGATTGTATGCGCACGGGCCGCCGCCTATTACTATCGGGTCTTTATCTGTTCTGCCTGCGGCAAACAGCGGTATGCCTGACAGCTCGAGAATCTGGAGAATATTCGTATAGCACATTTCGTACTGAAGAGTTATTCCCAGAAAATCAAAACATCGCACCGGGTCCTGGCTCTCCAGCGCAAAGAGGGGAATCTCCCTTTCTCTCATGATGGCGTCGAGATCCGGCCATGGACTGTATACGCGCTCGCACCACACATCCTCGCGCCGGTTCAGCATATCATAGATAATAGGCAGACCGAGATGCGACATGCCAACCTCATAGACGTCCGGAAAACACATGCAAAAACGCACCGTATCATCAAGCGGCGTTTTTTGTACAGCGTTTATTTCGTTTCCCAGATATCTCGCGGGCTTTTCCACCCGCATCAGGACGTCATGAGGCAATGCGAGCTTTCTCATTTATTCTCTCTCAATCAGATCTTTTTGAAGGTGAGGCAGAAAATGAACATTCAGGCTGCTGACAGTGTCGATAAGACGGGTTTTGTCGAGCTCGTCATAGGTAAAGCTTTTTCTGCCGCCGTTTTTAGCCCTGTCCCAGAATTTCTTCATTTCTCTGTAAGGCATATAGTAGAATTCGTTCCTGTGCGCGTAGTACAGGATGAAAAACGCCACGCCCTGCTGCTTTTCAAAATCTTCCATAAAGGTCATCTGATGCTCGTGAACGTTTTGAAGCGTGAAAGTATCCACGTGGATTTCCTTCGCGTCAAAGCAGACCGGCACGCCCTGAACCACACCGATATAGTCAATGGTGCTCTTCTGGTCAAAATATGCCAGCGTGATATGACGGGTTTCGGCGTCGATATTTACGGGTGTAATGGGCGTAGGAATCTTTTGAATCAGCGCAAGCGAAGCCTCACGGTATCTCGCTATCGTGTGGTTCAGAAGATCCTCTAATGTAGAGCCTCTAAGGCCGTGTTTTTTCCATGTGGCCATTGTTATCTCTGTTCAAAATCAATTCCGTGTTTTTTTAAAAATAAAGCAAAATCGGCAGGCAGGGGTGCAACAAAGGTTTTGCCGTTTAATAACAACTCATATGAATGAAGCATCTGTCTGGCTGCGTCTAAGGCGGCATCTGATCCGTATTTCGGATCGCCGGCTATCGGGTGCCCAATGTGAGCGAGGGCGGCTCTGATCTGATGTGTTTTTCCGGTCAGAAGCCTGACCCTGACGAGGGTGTAACCTCCGCCGTAAGAAACCGGCCGGAATTCCGTGTCAATCGGCGCAGAGCCTTCTGTGGGATAGTCCGAAATACTGACTGTGTTACCGGCAGAATCTTTTGTCAGATAGCCGCTTATGCGCCCGCTATCGATTATTCTGCCTTTTGCTGCAGCCAGGTAGAACTTTTCAGCCTTGCGGGTTCTAAGCGCCTCTGAGAGCTCCTGAAGACCTTTCAGCGTCTTTCCGGCCGTTATCAGTCCGCTGGTGTTTCTGTCCAGTCTATTGGCCACAGAAGGTGTAAAAGCCCTGAGATCTTCGTCTGTAATCCTGCCGCTGTGATACAGATATGAAATCAGGTATTCGCAGAGTGAAACATCATTCGGCTTTGATTTTTGGGAAAGAATTCCGGCGGGTTTGTTGAGCAGGATGAAATCTTCGTCCTCGTATATTATCAGGGTTTCAAAATCAACATCATCATAAACCGGAATAGCGCCTGTGCTGCCTTCTGTGAATTTTTCCAGAGTCTCGTCCGAGAAGAAAAGCTTTACAAGGTCGCCTTCTGACAAAAGCTCCGAGCCGGAGGCTTTTTTTCCGTTCAGAGTGATATTTTTCTTTCGCAGCATTTTATAAAGAAAAGACCTGCCGCAGCCATGCAGGTATTTTCCGAGAAACTTGTCAAATCTCTGTCCGCTTTCGCCTGATGTGATAATAATCTCTTTCATTTACATGCAGCTGTTTATGATGGTTTCGGTGGCGAGCTCCGTATTGCGGCCGCCATCTTCCGCCGCAGGGATGCCGTCTATACGTTTTAAAAACTCGTCGAAGTCTTTGTAGATTCTGAATGTCAGAGGCACGCCGCGTTTTTTCAGCAGGGAATTGATATGGTCCTGCGGGGCGTTTTTGTTGTCTTCCGAATCTGATGAATATCCAACGATTCCGCCCTTATACACAACGGCGAAATCCACGAGGTGTCTCTTTCCGGCAGAGTCTACTATGATGAGGTCAGAAAGCAGCATTCCGGCGTCGTCAAAATTTTTGAGCATTGCGTACTGCGACAGAGGAGCTGTTTTGAATCTGGCCATGGCAAAATAGCAGGCGGACATATTCGCAAGCGGGATGACGGATACCATGGTCGGAACCATAATGAGATTACGGAAGGTGCCGTAGATCAGATATCCCACCGCTGCCAAAACAAGCATAAAAACAGCTATGACAAGAGCCTTTATGCCATAGTTGTTTTTCTTGTATCTAATATATCCGTAAGTACCGCGAGATATTTTTTCGTTTAGCATTTCATTAGTAAGGCGCTCCATCTGCAGGAAGCGCCTTTTTGTTTTTTAGATTGAAACGTCAATCTTTCCGGCTGACGAGGCCTGATCTTCTGCCGACGCACCTTCGAGCTGAGCTCTGTTTGAAGCGACCACCTCGAGCGTGTCTGAAAGCTGTTTTATGAAGCCGTTGTAGCGGGCTTCTGTATTTGTGACGGTGCTCGTAAGAAGGTTCTGGAGCATCTTGAGCTCGTTGTCGGTGTAGGCGATGGCTCCCTGTCTGATCTGCTGAGCGTCATAATTGGCCGAGTCTACGATAGACTGTCCTTCCTGCTGTGCCTGAGCCAGTATAGCCTGGGCATTAGCCTGAGCCTGCGTGACGATGGCGTGCTCACTGATGATAATCTCTGCCTGTTTGTTTGCGTCCGCCACGATGGTGTCGGCCTTTTCTTTTGCATCGGCGAGTATCGCGTCTTTGTTGGCTATAATCTTCTGATATTTCTTGATTTCATCGGGAGTCTGCATGCGAAGCTCTACGAGCATCTCGTCTATCACGTCTTTTTCGACGACTATTTTTTTGTTTCCTGAGAAAGGCTGGGGCTTGCAGCTATCAATGTAAGTCTCGATTTCACTGATCAGTTGTTCAATTCTACTCATAATGACTCCTCGTATTATTTATATTTTTCTTTGACAAGCGGGATGATACTCTCGGGTAAAAAGTGTGAAATATCTCCGCCGAAGGAAGCAACTTCTTTTACTATGCTGGAGCTAAGGTAAGCATATTTCAGGTCTGTGGTGAGGAAAACTGTATCTATCTGCGGTGCCATGGTGCGGTTTGTCTGCGCCATCTGAAGCTCGTACTCAAAATCCGATGTTGCACGCAGCCCTCTGACAAGTATATGGGCGCCGGTTTCTTTTGCAAAATCCACTAAAAGACCTTCGAACGTCTGTACTTTTATGTTGTTTAAGTCCGATGTAACACTCTCAATCATTTTAACACGGTCATCGGCAGAAAACAACGGATTTTTTGTCCGGTTGTTCAGTACCGCGACTATCAGCGTGTCAAATAACTCCGAGGATCTTTTGATGATGTCAAGATGCCCGAGCGTTATGGGATCAAAGCTTCCAGGATAGATTCCTATTTTATTGGATATGCTCATTCTTTGCCTCCGGCACGAAGGAACACGTGCTTGTTGGTTTTGTAGGTTTTTTCTCTTTCGATAGTATAACCGAGTTTTTCGGCAAATGAAAAGTCTTTTTTTATATCGGATTCGACTATTATTAATGAATCGGCGGCAATCAGTCCGTATGAAATAAGGAGCGCCAGGCACTGCTCTGCGAGGTCGCTGTCATAGGGCGGATCCATAAATACCAGATCAAACTCTCCTTTTCCGCGAAGTCTGCCGAGGGCAGTTACTGCATCGCGGTCAATGAGTTCAGCCTGCGATTCAAGCCGGGTATGTAACAGATTCTCTCTAATGCATTTTACTGCTTCTTTGTCGCTCTCCACAAAAACAGCTTCTGAGGCTCCACGGCTGAGCGCCTCAATGCCAATCTGTCCGCTGCCGGAAAACAAATCAAGAAACCTCACTTCGAAAAGCTCCGGCTGGAGCATATTGAAGAGGGTTTCTTTTATGCGGTCGGTCGTGGGGCGGGTCTTCAGCCCTCGCGGAGTGACCAGTATCAATCGTTTTGCTTTACCTGCGATAACTCTCATAATTCACCTGAAAACACCCCGTAATTTTACATTATTATCTGCGTTTCAGCAATAGGAAGAGGGGGATTTTATCCTCGGCGGTTCAACTCCCCTCAGGGCGTGCACAAGTGAAGGCACACCGCAAGGGTGTGCCTTCACTTGTGCATGGAGCTGAGGGGAGTTGAACCCCTGTCCGAAAATTTTTCCTTATGATTTTCTCCCATTACAGCCGGGTGTTAGGATTTCCCGAAAGGTACGTCACACGGCGGGCTGAGCCTTTCGGTAGCTTCATAAATCCAATCGACGCTCAAAGCTTTGCGCCGAAAGTTTCTCACAGTTCATGACGCCGGACAGATTGGTTGTGAGCAGCCGATAAGCCGACGGGCGGCGCTTAGGCCGCGAGTGCTACTTTTTCGTTAGCGTTTATATTTAAGATTCCATATTGATAACGCAGCTATGGTCTGCGAATGGCTTATCATATATCCAAATCCCCGTCGAACCCGTTACAGCCCCTTTTGGGGTGGAACTTATTCGTCCCAGTTGTGATATACGTTCTGAACATCGTCCTCTTCGTCCAGAAGGTCGAGAATCCTGTTCATATTTTTAATATCTTCCTCACTTGTGAGTGTGGTGTAGGTCTGGGGAATCATCGTGACTTCCGCCGAAACCATTGCGACGCCTTCCTTCTCAAGATACTCGCGTACTGCCGAAAAGTCAGCCGGGTCAGTGAGTATCTCAAAGGAATCTTCCTCTTCGGAGATGTCTTCCGCTCCTGCCTCGAGCGCCATCATCATCAGATCATCGAGCTCCAGCTCACATTCTTCCTTGTCAATAATAATCTGGCCTTTCTTGTCGAACATAAACGACACGCAGCCCTGAGTGCCTATATTGCCCTGACCCTTAGTGAAAGCGTTTCTGACGTTGGCGGCGGTGCGGTTTTTGTTGTCGGTGAGCGTCTCTACGATAATAGCCGTACCGTTAGGCCCGTAGCCCTCATAAGTCGCCACGACATAATTGACGTCTCCTCCTTCGCCGGCGGCCTTTTTGATACTGCGGTCAATGGTGTCATTGGGCATGTTGTTGGCTTTGGCCTTTGCTATTACGTCGCGGAGCTTTGAGTTGTTGTCCGGGTCTGCGCCGCCTTCTTTTACGGCAACAGCCAGCTCTCTGCCTATTCTGGTGAAAATTTTGCCCTTTGCGGCGTCGTTCTTTTCTTTTTTGTGCTTAATATTAGCAAACTTTGAATGTCCTGACATATTTCTCTCCCAAAATCAATTTGTATGTTTAAGCCTGTAAGAAAGTTGCATCAGACTGTCCGATAAATGTACGTTTTCGCTGTAGGCATCATCCGGCAGATGCAGATCCACGTGGGCAAAATTCCAAAAGGCCTTTATCCCGAGCCCGTACAGCCTGTCGGCAATCTCCGCCGCAGCCCCCTTTGGAATGGCGAGAACCGCTATATCGGTGGGGTGAGTCCTCACGTATTCGTCGAGCTCGCCCATGGGCCGGACTGTCATTTCTCCGGCGCGATCTCCGACCACTGAATCGTCATTATCAAAAATAGCGTTTACGTGAAAGCCTCTCTCCGCGAACTTGGGGTATCCGGCGATTGCCTTTCCCAGATTTCCTCCACCTATTATAATGAGTTGGTGAGGGATTTCAAGCCCGAGTATCGACGCTATTTCGTTTTTTAACGTCTCGACATTGTACCCGTAGCCCTGATGTCCGAAGCCGCCGAAATTATTGAGGTCTTGCCTGATCTGTGAGGCTGTAACCTTCATAATCCTGCTGAGCTCTTCGGAGGAAATGCGTTCAATCCCAGCGCTCTCCAGCTCTCCCAGATAACGGTAATACCTCGGCAGCCGCTTTATTACGGCTTTTGAAATGTATTCCTGCATGTACTCATCCTCTTTGATAATGCACGTTTGTTAAGAATTCTACAACTGAGATTTTAGTATATCATCAAATCCCTGCTTGTCAATAAATTTTTAACTAATTGTAATAACAAACGACAAATGATCAAAATGCGAAGTGCGCTTGCCTGATTCGGCTTATTTGCATTATAATACACGGCGGAGGATGTCATGCTTTTATCTGTTTCCCATATATCCAAATCATTCGGTGACAACGTCATTATTTCTGACGCCGTTTTTAATATAGATGAAAAAGAAAAAGCGGCAATAGTGGGAATTAACGGCGCGGGAAAAACCACTCTGCTGAACATTATTGCCGGAAGCTCAAAACCCGACCTGGGCTCCGTGTTTTTATCGTCCGACAAGACCGTGGGCTATTTAAAGCAAAATCACAGTATTGACTCGGACAGCACCCTTTATGACGAAGTTTTCTTTGCAAACCGCGGGCTGATAGAGCTCGAAACAAAAATGCGCAGCCTCGAAAGGCAGATAGATATCCTGGGCGAGAACGTTCCGCCCTATATGATAAACGAATACTCTTCCGCTTCTTCTCTTTTTGAGCAGCAAAACGGTTACGCCTACAGAAGCGAAGTGACCGGGGTTCTAAAGGGGCTCGGCTTTTCAGAAGATGATTTCGGCAAAAAAATCGACACCCTCTCCGGCGGAATGAAAACCAGAGTCTCGCTTGCAAAGCTTCTGCTCACAAAGCCTGATCTGATAATACTTGACGAGCCTACAAACCACCTCGATGTTTCTTCCGTAAAGTGGCTTGAAAATTACCTTTATTCATATCCCGGGGCTGTGCTCACCGTCGCGCATGACAGATATTTCCTGGACAGATTCGTCACAAAAATCATAGAGATTGAAAATACGAGGGTTTCTGTCTTTTCGGGCAATTATTCTGATTACGCCGTCAAAAAAACCATGCTTTATCAGGCTCAGCTGAAGGCCTGGGAAAAAGACAGGGCGTACATAAAGCACCAGGAAAAGGTTATCGAAAAGCTGCGTTCGTACAACAGGGAAAAATCGATTAAGCGCGCCGAAAGCAGAGTCAAGGCTCTGCAAAAGCACGAAGCTGTTGAAAAGCCCATGGGTCCTGACGACAAAATCAAGCTTACATTCAATACCGGCGGAGTCAGAAGCGGCGACAGAGTCCTGTCTGTAAAAGGCCTTTCAAAAAGCTATGGCGAGAAAGTGTTATTTAAGGATATAGATATGGAAGTCGGCCGCGGAGAAAAGATTGCCATCATCGGCGACAACGGCACCGGCAAAACCACTTTTATGAAGATACTCAATTCGCTCGCAGAGGCTGACAGCGGCGAAATCACATATGGCAGCAATGTCCTCTCCGGCTACTACGATCAGGAACAGCAGCTATTAGATGACAGTAAGCAGGTTTTTGACGAAATCAGCGACGCTTACCCGTCCATGGACAATACAGCCATCAGGAACGCACTGGCGCTCTTTCTGTTTAAGGGTGATGACGTGTTCAAGCCGGTCAGCGCTCTTAGCGGCGGTGAACGCGCCAGACTGGCTCTCTGCAAGCTGATTCTATCGCCCTGTAATCTTCTGATGCTGGACGAGCCCACAAACCACATGGATATGGTTTCAAAGGAAATGCTGGAGAGCGCCCTTTCAAAATATGACGGCACGCTGATTTTCGTCTCCCATGACAGATATTTCATCAACAAGCTGGCCGGCCGTGTAATAGAGATTGAAAATCGGAGTTTCTGCGATTACGCAGGCAATTATGAATACTATCTTCAAAAGAAGGAAGAAGGGCTCTACGGCGGCGCCACTGCTGTTAGTTCGGCAAAATCCGATGCCGCCTCCGATTCAAAGCAGGAAAGGCTGCGCAAAAAGGCAGCAGAGTCCGACGCACGAAAGCTCGAGAACGAAAAGAACCGTCTGCAGGAGGAGCTCTCCCGTCTCGATGAGCGCCTCGCGGAGATTGACGAACTGTTGACCAGAGAAGAAATATACACTAATATGAATGAGTGCGGCCGCCTCGTTGATGAGCAGCTGCAGCTGAAAGAACGTGTCGATGAACTTTTTGAACGATGGGAGCAGCTTGAGCAATGAACGATTATCCCGTCAGCGAAATTAAACCCTCAGACAAAAGAGGCCGCCTTCAGATGACGAAGCTTCTGATAAATGCCGGAATAGAGACAGACGGAAATCTGGATCTGTCCCTGGGGCTGTTTGATGAGGATTACAATCTGGTCGCTACCGGCTCTTGCTTTAAAAACACTCTGCGCTGCATGGCCGTGGATCCGAAGCATCAGGGCGAGGGGCTTCTCAACCGCGTTGTGACGGAGCTCATATCCCGCCAGTACGAGCGCGGAAACCGGGATTTGTTTTTATATACAAAATATGACTCCGCCAAAATGTTTGCGGATCTCGGTTTTTATGAAATAATCCGCGTTGACGGTAAGGTTGTATTTATGGAAAACCGAAGAGGCGGTTTTTCTTCCTACCTTGATGAACTTGCGAAGACGCGAACCGCGGGGAACAGCGCCGCTATAGTAATGAACGCGAACCCATTCACAAAGGGGCATAGATACCTGGTTGAAACTGCTGCTGCGGCGTGCGATACTCTGCACCTGTTTGTGGTTTCCGAGGATTCTTCGCTCGTGCCTTTTGACGTCAGATACAGGCTCGTAAAAGAGGGAACTGCAGACCTTGGAAACGTAATCCTCCATAAGACCGGCAGTTACATCATTTCAAACGCCACTTTCCCGTCATATTTTCTGAAGGATTCCGAGCTGGTAATCAAATCCCACGCAAGGCTTGACGCTGAAATATTCATAAAAATTGCCCGGGCGCTCGGCGTCACAAGACGTTTTGTCGGCGAAGAGCCCTTCAGCAAGGTTACATTCCTTTACAATAAGGTTCTGAAAGAAATTCTTCCCGCCGGCGGAGTTGATCTGACAGAAATTAAGCGCAAAACCTGCGAAGGTGAACCGATCAGCGCTTCCGCTGTCAGAAAAGCGCTCCAGACAGGCGATAAGGACATACTAAGAAAAATGCTGCCAGATTCGTCATATGCGTATTTCACTTCCGAAGAAGCCCGTCCGGTAATCGAAAAAATCAAGGCAGCAAGTGAAGTTCTTCATTATTGATTAATCAGAAACAAAGTTTTTGATGAAGGTCCTGCGATGGATTTCGCAAGGGCCTATTGTTTTTATGGCGTTAATATGCTCCGCGGTTCCGTAGCCCTTGTGTCTGGCAAAGCCGTATCCGGGATACTGCTCGTCATATTCAAGCATCATTCTGTCACGCGTGACCTTTGCAAGAACGCTCGCCGCGGCAATGCTGACACTCTTTGCGTCACCCTTTACAATGGGAACCTGTCTCAGGTCGAGCTCCGGTATCCTGACTGCATCATTCAGTAGTATATCGGGAGTTACGCTGAGCTGGGAAACGGCGATGCGCATGGCCTTGTACGTGGCTTGAAGTATATTCAATTCATCTATATCTTTTTCGGAGACAATTCCGATGCCGTACGAGAAAGCTTTTGCTTTGATTTCGTCAAAAAGATTTTCGCGGCGTTTTTCAGACAGCTTTTTGGAATCGTTTAAAAAAAGAATGGTCGCATCCTTTGGCAGTATACACGCAGCGGCCACCACCGGGCCTGCCAGCGGCCCTCTCCCGGCCTCATCAATTCCGCATATATAGGTCAGTTCGCTGTACTTGTTTTCATACAGTTTCATTCCCTCGAGACGCGCCAGCTCTTTTTCAAGATTGAATTTTGCCGCCATATTCTCCTCGCTTTCAGCCGGTAAAGGCGTTTTTGTAGTATCTGATGGTATAATCCGGGTAGACCGCCGCGACGTCAAATCTGATAGACGTGTCGGGCGATATGCCGTTTTTTGTCAGGAAATATTTCGCAGTTTTAAGTATAGTCCTTTGCTTTGAAGCAGAAACCGCTTCCTCGGGATATCCGGATGAATTTGTGCTGCGGTACTTCACCTCGATAAACGCCAGGTACTCTCCGTCTCTCGCAATAATATCTATCTCGCCAAATCTGCCGCGGAAGTTATTTGCGACAATTTCAAAGCCCTGCGCGGCGAGATGCTGCTTAACCAGAGTCTCGTAATAACCGCCGGTTTTACGCTTGTTCATAAGGCGGCCTTTCAAAGGATATTCTGCCGATTTTAGCTGCACGAAGGTCTGACAAAAACAGTTTAGCCGCGCGGTCAAGGTCTGGCTCGGCGCCTGTCTTTAACAAATTGCGGGCCGAAGCAATGCCTGCCAGCACCTCATACGGCGCACAGCTTTCATTTATGCCGTAACAGCCGCCGACAGCGCACGGATAATTATTTACAAGATATTCTATACCTTTGCACGCCAACTCCGAAAGCTCGATGATATTATCATTTATCGAGCCTATCAGCGCCAGTTTTATTCCAACGGAAGGATCGTCGAATTTGGGCCAGAGAACGCCTGGCGTATCCAAAAGTTCCACGCCGCCCATGACCTTTATCCACTGCTTGCCCTTCGTTACACCGGGCTTGTCTCCGGTTTTCGCGGCGGATTTCTTCGCAAGAGTGTTTATCAGAGTGGATTTGCCTACATTGGGAATGCCGGCAATCATTATGCGCAGCGGTCTGTTAAGAATGCCGCGTTTTTTGTCGCGCTCTCTTTTTTCGGCGAAGGCTTTTTTGACAGCGTCCTCTATCTGCTTTTTATCATTTGATTTGCGACTGTCGGTAACAATCACGTCCACGCCGCGGCTTTTGTAATAGCTGGACCAGAGCGTTGTGACGCTCTCATCTGCGAGGTCAGCCTTGTTCAAAATCAGAATGCGCTTTTTGCCGTTGCAAAGCGCCGCTATGTCGGGGTTTTCGGACGAAACCGGCGCTCTGGCGTCCACCAGCTCGATAATCAGATCCACGAGTCTGATGTCCTCCTTCATGGAGCGCATCGCCTTTGTCATATGCCCGGGATACCAGTTTATAATAAGGTCTTTATTGTCCATTTTTTAATCTCCCGAAACAAAACCTATCGCGGAAAAAGGCGCGATTCTGAACCATACACGACCGTCTATGCTGCTCCTTTTGACATTGCCTACTGAAGAAAACCTGCTGTCATCGCTGCCTGTGGAATTGTCGCCAAGTACAAAATATTCATCGTCGCTGAGCCTGATTCCGTTTTCAGCAAGCCCGGCAAAGGTGTAATCTCCGATGCCCTCAGGCATTTCCAATAAAGAATCATCTATATAAATCTTCCCGCTGCTGATGCGGATGCTTTCTCCCGGAAGGGCAATCACGCGTTTTATGGAGCTTATGCCGTTATCGTTTTCAAAGCATATGATATCAAATCTGTCTACAGACGTAAAACTGTAACAAAGGCGGTCGATAAGAACGGTATCTCCTTTGTTGACGACCTCCGACATGGAATTATTGTCCACGCTCACTCTGCCAAAAAAACTCTGCACGATAAAAACAGCCAGCAAAACCGCAGCGATGATGCCTATCGCAAATCTGATTATTTCTGAAATTGTGCGGAAAGATGTATTCATATCATAAAATAAAGAAAAAAGGACGAGTGCCGTCCTTTCCTCTGAAGCAGATATAGTTATCTGACAACTTCTTTGACTTTAGCAGCCTTACCGACTCTGTCACGGAGATAGTTGAGCTTTGCTCTTCTGACTTTACCGGAGCGAACGACTTCGATCTTGTCGATAACAGGCGAATGAAGCGGCCAGGTCTTTTCTACTCCGACTCCGTTTGAGGTCTTGCGGACCGTAAACGTCTCTCTTGCGCCGCCGCCCTGTCTCTTGAGAACAGTGCCCTCAAAGACCTGGATACGCTCGCGGTTGCCTTCTTTGATTTTAGCGTGGACCCTGACGGTGTCACCTACGTTAAAATCAGCAAGCTCTCTCAGCTGCGCGTCTTCGATTTTTTTGATAATCTCGTTCATGATTTATCCTCCTGTACAAGACGTCCATAACCGCTGGCAAACCGACTGGTACACGGCAGAGGGCCATCCTTGTTTCGCAAATAGGTACTTTATCATAATGCGGCGTTATTTGCAAGCAATATTTTTAACCGCCTGTCAATAAAAAACGGTTATTCTTTATAAAGAAGGTCAGGGCGGCGCTCGCGGGTGCGCTCTATGGATTTTTCACGCCGCCATTTTGCAATCAATGCGTGATTGCCGGACAGCAGCACTTCCGGAACGGGCATGCCTTCGTATACTGCGGGGCGGGTGTACTGAGGGTACTCGAGCAGTCCGCCCGGGTACTCGGCGTCCTCGGAAAAGGACTCTTCAACACCGGATTCATCATTTGAAAGCACGCCGGGAAAATTCCTGGAAATCGCATCCACCATTACCATAACCGGCAGTTCGCCGCCGGTCAGGACGTAGTCTCCTATAGAAACATTGTCGGTGACAATTTTCTGGAGAATACGCTCGTCCACACCCTCGTAATGTCCGCAGAGAAAGACAATATCGTCTTCGGAAGCCAGCTCACGAGCAAGCTTTTGATCAAAAACTCTGCCTGACGGCGTGACATATATCACGCGGTGGCTGCCTGGTATAGATTCTTTGATATGGGCATAGGCTCTGTCAATCGGCTCAGCCTGCATGACCATGCCGGCGCCTCCGCCGAAAGGGTAATCGTCTACGCGGCGTTTTCGCTCCGGCGCAGCAAAGTCCCTGATATTCACGAGATTTATATTGATAAGTCCGGCGCTTCTGGCTCTGCCTATTATACTTTCGTTAAAACAGGCGTCCATCATTTCCGGAAACAATGTCATAATGTGATAATTCATTAAGCCACCTACAGGTCAAGAAGTCCGTCCATAATGTGCACACGGACAAAGCCGCGTTCTATATCAATGTCCAGTATACACTCCGGGATTGAGGGAAAGAGATATTCGCGACCATCGGCGTCTATAACGTATACATCGTTCGCACCGGTCTGGAGGATATCTTTTACCGTGCCGAAGTTCTCTCCGCTATCGGTAAAAACGTTCAGACCGATAAGGTCCGCAATATAGTGCTCGTCCTCCTCCAAAGGCACGGCGTTTTCCCTGGACACATAGATATCGCAGTTTATGTACTGCATTGCCTCATCTATTGAACTTGTGATGTCTGTCGCAAGGATAACCATATTTTTGAAATATTTGACGCCTTTTACGTTAAATTCAACACGACCGTTTTTCGTTTCGAGAAAAGCGGACTTTAAGCTGTCATACCTGCGTGCGTCATCGGTGGTCGGAAAAACCTTAAACTCTCCCTTTATACCGTGCGTGCCTGTTATTACTCCGATTCTGAAAAATTCATTAATCATAAGAAAGACCCGGGGCCGCAAAAAGCAGCCCCGCAAAACTCACTCGATAATATCGAGCACGACTCTTTTTTCTTCTTTTGTGGCGGCGGCCTTAAGGACGCTGCGGATAGCCTTTGCAATGCGTCCCTGCTTTCCGATTACCTTGCCCATATCGGCAGGTGCCACTGTAAGAGTCAGAATTATTTCATCGTCTTTAACCTGTTCCGCAACCACTACGGCGTCCGGATCGTTCACCAGAGCCTTTGCGATTACTTCTACCAATTTCTTCATAAACACCTCCGATTATTCGAGACCGGCGATCTTGAGAAGCTTGGCAACGGTTTCGGTAGGCTTTGCGCCGTCAGCAATCCATTTAGAAGCCTTTTCAGTGTCGATTTTAATCTCGCTGGGCTCCCTGTTGGGATCGTAGTAGCCGATTTCTTCGATGAAACGGCCATCTCTGGGTGAACGGGAATCAGCAACAACTACTCTGTAAAAAGGTGCCTTCTTCTGTCCCATCCTTCTGAGACGAATCTTTACTGCCATGATATTACCTCCTTATATGCTTTTATCAGAAAGGAAATCTAAAGCCTCCGCGGCCTTTCTTTCCCATCATAGACGACATTTGTTTCATCATTTTTTTGGACTGCTCAAATTGCTTGCAGAATTTATTTACCTCTGAAATATCCACGCCAGCGCCCCTGGCTATGCGGTTTTTGCGGGATGGATTGATAACGTCGGGGTGGCTGCGCTCGTAAAGCGTCATCGATCTGATTATGGCTTCGGTTCTTCCGAGTGCTTTGTCATCGGGCATTTCGACGTTTTTGAGCTTGTTTCCCATGCCGGGAAGCATACCGAGAAGATCTCCGATGTTTCCCATCTTGCGCAGATTGGCAAGCTGATCAAGGTAGTCGTTGAAATCAAATTCGGCCTTGGCCATTTTTGAGGCCATAACCTTTGCCTGCTCTTCGTCATAGGCGGCCTCAGCCTTTTCGATAAGAGTGAGGACATCTCCCATTCCCAGTATACGCGAGGCCATCCTGTCGGGATAAAACTGTTCGAGATTTTCGGGTTTTTCTCCCATGCCCACGAAGTAGACGGGCTTTCCGGTGACGGATACAATAGAGAGCGCCGCGCCTCCGCGGGTATCACCGTCGAGCTTTGTAATGATAACACCGTCAATGCCGATTTCCGAGTCAAAGGTCTGCGCCACGTTTACGGCGTCCTGACCGGTCATGGCGTCCACGACAAGCAGCGTGCAGGTTATGTCAACCGATGAGCGGACGGATTTGAGCTCGTCCATCATTTCTTCATCTATATGAAGCCTGCCGGCAGTGTCAAGTATGACAAAATCCATTCCGGACCTGCGGGCGTGCTCAATGGCGGCTTTGGCGATATTAGCGGGCGAAATCTCCGTGCCCATTGAAAAGACCTCTATGCCGAGCTTTGAGCCGTTCACGCGGAGCTGCTCAATAGCGGCGGGTCTGTGAACGTCCAGCGCGGCCAGAAGCGGCTTTCTGCCTGAAGATCTGTATTTTGCCGCGAGCTTTGCAGCCGTGGTGGTTTTTCCTGCGCCCTGCAGTCCGCAAAGCATGATTACGGATATTTCTCCCGACGGACGAAGCTGCAGTTCTTTTGTCTCGCCGCCCATCAGAGCGGTCAGCTCTTCATTAACAATCTTGATGACCTGCTGTGCGGGTGTCAGGCTCTGCAGTACGTCTGTTCCGACGGCGCGTTCCTCTATGGAACGGGTAAACTGCTTTACGACTTTAAAATTGACGTCAGCCTCAAGAAGAGCCATTTTGACTTCTTTAAGAGCGGCCTTGACGTCAGCCTCGCTCAGGCGTCCTTTGCCGCGGAGAGCTTTGAATATATTCTGTAATTTGTCGGATAAGCTTTCAAATGCCATTATATGCCAAGTATTTCCTTTATTTGACTGATGTATGCTGTGACGCGACCGGCGGTCAAATCTCCCTGCACTTCTATTTCGGAAAGAACCTTCTTAAGCTGCTCGCATTTTTCTACAAGGCCGAGCTTTGACTCGTATTCCGAGAGCGCGGCGTTTGTGCGCTTTATGCTGTCGTATACGCCCTGACGGGAAATGCCTTCTTCCTCAGCGGTCTCGGTCAGAGAATAATCCTCGAACAAAACCTTCTCGTAAATCTTTCTCTGCTGGGGAGTCAAAAGCTCTCCGTAGTAATCATACAGCAAAGTCTGTTTTAATAAATCTTCTACTTTGTTCATGTAAAGCAAAACTCCTTTACAAGGCTATGTGATGATAAACCATGCAAAGGAGTTTGTCAAGTGCTTTTGCTTTACAAATATATTTATTATTTGTATGAGCTCTGCTTAGATGATGAAAAGTCTACATCGCCAAGATATTTAATGCTGTCGAGATGCAGATAATCGCAGAGATTCTTCATCTCGGCCACCGTGTTGATGTTGACATCAATACCGTTCTTCATTCTGTCGGCATAAGCGAGAATCTCTTTTTCGCCGTGAGTGTAAATCCTGGTCTGTCCCTCGGCCTTGGGCGCGTCTCTGAGCTCCTGAAGGAATGTGGAAAGGTGTTCTTTTAAGCCCGCAGCGTCGCCAAACACAGCCGGATCAATGGCCATAAAACCATGGCAGGTGCCGCCTTTTCCGCCGATATGTGTGTGGTTTGAAGTAAGGCCGCCGGAGAAAATAGAACAGAAAATCTCGCAGAGCATGCCGTAGCCGTAGCCCTTGTGGCTGCCGAGTTTTTCGGTGCTGCCGCCCAGAGGCATTATGCCGCCGCCTTTTTTGCCAACGATATTTTTGAGAACTCTCTCGGCATCCGAAGACCCGTTTCCGTTTTCGTCAAGTGCCCAGCCCTCGGGAAGCGGCTTTGAAAGCTTGTTGTAAACTTCCAGCTTTCCTCTGGTAACAACTGTGGTGGACGCGTCAAAGAAGAAAGGATAAGGCTCTGCCGGCATGGAAATGGCGATAGGGTTTGAACCGAGCATGGCAAGACGAGAGAAAGTGGGGACCATTATCGCTTCGCTGTTGGTCATGGCAAAACCGACCAGCCCTGCATCGCAGGCCATTTTTGCGTAATAACCGGCAATTCCGAAATGGTTGGAATTTCTCACGGATACGATTGCCATGCCGCTCTTTTTGGCCTTTTCGATGGCCATATTCATGGCGTGGATGGAAATGAGCTGTCCCATTCCGTCATGCCCCTCAATAACAGCGGAAACAGGGGTTTCAAAAACAGTTTCGGGCTTTGCGTCAACCTTTATCAGGCCTTTTTCGATGCCCTTGTGATAACGCACCAGGCGCTGCATTCCGTGCGACTCGATACCATAAAGATCGCTGAGGAGCAGAACGTCAGTAATCTTCAGGGCTTCTTCCACTGTAAAGCCGAAAGCAACGAAAGCATCAGTGCAAAATGTTTTCAGTTGTTCGTAAGAATAATTGATGTAATCCATAACTGCCTCCTTGTGATATGTGACTATATTATAATACATTTTTCAAGCATTACTGAATAGATATATTTAGTTTTTATATTTTTTTTGTGGGCGGCCTTCAGTGCGCGGGCGTAGTAACCCAGCTGAAGATTGTAGCGTTTCTTTAGCATCTCTTCTTCGCCGCTTTGGACAAAGTCTGTCTTGTAGTCCACAATCGTAATGCCGTCATCTTCTATAAAATACATATCAATAACGCCCTGAACTACAACTATGGAGTCATCATTGCTGGCAGGATCTATCTCGCAGGGTTTGACTCCCAGCAGGAAAGGCCTTTCACGGTAAAGTCTGCCCGCTGCCGCGGCGTCTATGGCTTTCTGCCCGATTTCAGTGTCAAAGAATGCGGTAATCTTTGCAGGTGAAACCTTTGAAGCTACTTTTTCCTCAATCAAACCTGAAGCTGTCAGCTCTGATATAAGCGCAGCCATAGAATCAATGCCAATCGGCTTTGTATAATCCAGCTTTTCAAAGACAAGGTGACAGGCAGTTCCGATAGCGGCGGCATCGGGGTCTCCGCTCCCGTAAAGGCGGTGGATCTTTTGTTCTTCTTCGGGCACATCCCCGTATGAAGACTTTTTGAGCTCTGATACAGAATACGCAGCTTTAACTCCGAACGAATGACCGCCGTATTCAAATGAGAGCGCCTCTTCTATCGCGGCTTTTAGCGCGGGATCGCTGACCTCATCCACTCCGTCCAGCAGTGTATCTTTGTTCATCCTGCTGCCTGCGGCGGACCTGTCAGGACCGGCAGCCGTCTCTTCACCGGATTCTTCTTCGTTATAATCCCGCTCGTACACGTTCCAGTACTCTGCTCCGTTTCCGGTCACCGCGTCCATAAAGCCCTTAAAAGAGCTGATACCTGACAATATACCTGTCGTGACTTTGTTTCGCTTTAAATCAGGAAACGGCAGGGCGGACTTTTTGCGGTTTATATCGTTTCCGCTCTTTGCAATAACAATCAGTTTTTCCCGTGCCCTTGTGAGTGCAACGTAAAACAGCCTCAGCTGTTCGTTTACGGTGTCTTTTTTAATCTCTTCTTTGAAGAGTTCATTAACGAGCTTTCCGGCATCTTTGGTTTCTTTCGGGCTTTTTGATTTTTTGGCATATCCAAAGCGCCGGTTTCCGACTATTTCGTCCTTTGAATCTGTAATAAAGCTTTTTTCGGCACCGGCAAGAAAAACAACCGGATACTCCAGCCCCTTTGATGAGTGAATAGTGTTTACTCGGACAACGTCATCCGTTTCGGACAATATGCTGGCCGATTCCAGATCGTCACTGCCGGGCTTGAACTCTTCGACATACTGAATAAAATCAAAGACTCCGGCAAATGAGGTGTCCGCGTATTTGCGCGCAATGTTCTTTAGCATGTCAAGGTTTGATGCGCGGACCTGGCCGTCCTTCATGGCACGCATATAATAATAGTAGCCCGTTTCGTTCAGGAAACGCTCTATCAGCGTATAAATATCATTATATATGGCGTATGCGCGGTATCTCTTGTAAAAATCAATGAACCTTACACATTTTTCGTTTGCTGAAGCTGCAATCACTTCATAAAGCGCCGCCTGTTTATCAGCCGACCTTATAAGAGCCAGCTCATCTTCGGTAAAATCAAATATCGGAGAAAGCATCACAGCGAGGAGCGGTATATCCTGTCTGGGGTTTACCAGTATTTTCAAAAAACTGATAACAACTGATATCTCTGACGAATTAAAAAAGTTTTGATTTTTTGAAACCACAGCAGGTATCCCGTGATTGCACAAATAGTTCTTAATTATCTTTCCGGTTTCATTTGCCCTGACCAGAACGGCAAAATCACGAAAAACAGGTTTTCTTGCTGCGCCTCCCAGCTCCTTTGGAGTAATCATAAAATCAGAAGCGGGATCCATCATATCCCTGATTTTTTCTTCGATCAGGCGGGCCTGATTAAGTATGGACGATTCACGGCAGAAAATCTTATAATACTCGCTCTTGTAAAAGCCGTGAATTTCAGTTCCGTATAAATCTTTTTGTCCGAAAATCAGCCTCGCATCGTTTTTGTAATCGACACCGGAAAAATCCTTTGTCATAAGCGAGTCAAATATCTCATTTACGGAATCGATTACTTCCGCACGGCATCTGAAATTTTCAAGAAGAGAAATCTTTTTGCCGGCGGAGTTTCCGTTATAAGAATACTCTTCGAATTTTGAGAGGAACAGCTCCGGACTGGCATTTCGGAAACCGTATATGCTCTGCTTCAGATCGCCCACCATAAAGTAATTGTCCGGACGGGCAATCAGCCTCAGGATATTCTCCTGGAGATTATTGCTGTCCTGATACTCGTCGACTATTATCTGTTCAAAATAGTCCCTGTATCCGGCGGCGACATCGGCATTATCAGACAGCAAATCGTATACGGTATGCTCCACATCGGAAAAATTCATTATTCCGTTTTCTTTTTTTACCGCGGAAAGACGCGCTCTGAATTCTTTTACAAACTCCAGAAACTGTCCAATGAGCCTGGCAGCGGCGTTTAATGAGGAGGTGTCGTCCTCGCAGATAAAATCCTTGTATTTTTTGACAGTGTTTTTCAGATGCTCACGAAACGCGTAATACTGAGCCTCTTCCTCAGAAAACTCTTCTGCTTTTCTGGGTCTTGCCGGAAAGCTGCAGTTTTCCAATAAAATCAATAAATCATTATAATTATCACAATCCAGAAAACTCCGGATTATTCCGCTGTCTTTGATATAGATATCATAATGCTTTTTGGAATCCTCATCAGCAAAGCTTTCAGCGTATCCGGACATAATCTCCATGCATTTTTCCAGTTCCAGAGAAAACAGCTCCAGATAAAGCTTTACAATTGGAACGTCGGCAACGCTTTCATATTCGTTGGCTGCAGTCTCGCAGGCCTCGTCAATAATGCCTTCCGGGTCTTCGTAGGATTCGGCGGAGCTGTCAAATCTATCGACAAGGCTGTATAGAATATCAAAATTCTTTCCGTCGGAAAATGAATCAATAAAATGATAAAACTCCGGATCCGCCAGGGAAAGCTTTTCTTCTAAAAGATCTTCAAAAACCTGCCTTTTGATTATTTTTTCCTCGGTGCCGTCCAGCATGCGAAAGTCGGGGTCGACCCCGCTGATCTCGATATTGTTTTTAAGAACCCACGAGCAAAAGCTGTCAATAGTGCTGATGTGGGAAATAGGCAGTCTCGCTCTCTGACCGGATAGTATAGTGTTTTGCGGGTCCTTTTCCAAAAGCCTGTCCAGAAGCCCGCTAATTCTTTCGCGCATTTCGGCAGCGGCTTTTTTTGTAAAAGTAAGAACCAGCAGTCTGTCAATATCCACGGGAGATACCGGGTCGGTAATCAGTCCTATCACATATTCCGTCAACACCATGGTTTTTCCGCTGCCGGCTCCTGCGGACACGAGCAGATTTGAGCCGCGATGCTTTATGATTTTTTCCTGATCCGGTGTATATCTGTTTTCAGCCATTGTTTTTGTTCTTTCTGTATGAATAGCCCTTTATTGTTTCATCAAATCTGCAGATGTCCCTGTAATCACAAAACCTGCATGAATTATCATCTATCGGATTGATGCCGATTTTTCCGGCGGAAATATCCTGTCCCAGCTGCTTTATATTATCAGCGGCTTTTTTACAGTAATCCTCGAGCTCGGACTCTGATTTTATACCGCTGCTGTTCGAAATATCTTCTTTTACCGAGAAACCTGACGGCGCATAAAACTTTTCGGGGTCGGTTTTTCCGCTGAAATTGTCTGATACGTTTATATAAACTGCGGCACCTTTTTTTATATTTTTTCCGGGATTGGCCTTTTTTTCTATTTCAGTAACGGCGTTCATATACTCCAGAAGCTGAAGCTGCGTGCCCGAATCTATCTTGTCGTCCTTCAGCTCCGCCCCATAGGTTTTGTAATCAGCGATTTTTATGAAAATGTCATCGCCCTGAGTCATTTTATCGACTCTGTCTATTTTTCCTGTCATCTTCAGCTTTCTGCCGTCTTCCAGATCGACGCTAAGGCAGTCGGCATCCTCCGGTCCAAAGTTCATTTCGGTGCGGGCAGGCTCGTAGGAATCCTTTGACATGCCATCTATAATATATCCTGAAGCCGTTTCAATAATTTTTTTCCAGCGTGAAATAATATAGCGGCCGACTCCGGTTTCAGCAAAGCCCGGGGATTTTTCAGACAGCTCCCTTTCCGCTTCTTCGAGAGAAGCAGAAAGCATTTCTTTGACCTGCTCTTCCGGAATGTCTTTTATCCCGGATCCACTGTCAATTATGTCTTTGAACAACAGTTCAAATGCCTTATGGAAATAATTGCCCCTGTCAAAAGGCGAAAACTCAAACTCGTCCCTTTTTCTGATTCTGAGAGTGTAATTAAGGAAAAATTTAAACGGGCAGTCCGCCTGAGTCTCAAGTCCGGAAACGCTGGAATAAAACTCCCTGCCGAGGAGGGTGCCTACGGTATCCGAGCCCAGAGTTTTTTCGACATATTCAAAAAACGCGGCATCGGCAATCCTTCGGGTCTTTTCGGATAAGGCGGACGAAATCAGACTGCTGTATATCTGCTTTATCCGGGATATATCAGCTTCGGCGTTCTCGTCTCCGAGCCTGTCAGCGAGATACGAAAGATACTGATTTCCTTCGTTAAAGGAAGAAATGTCACCGGAATCGAAGCGCCTGATGTCAAGGCTCTCAAAAAGCTCTGCGAGTCTGGGCAGATACGGAGAGACGTACACGTCCTTTCCGTCGGAGCCAAGGCGGCTGTAAGTGAAATACAGGTGCTTTGTGGGCGCACTGATCAGCTGATAAACGTAGTACTGCTTTTCGAAGTATTTTTTGTCGGTCGCGGGGGCGAGAACAATATCCCTGCCGGAAAGCTTTTCTCTGTCTTCGTCGGAGAAAAATCCGCCATCACCCTGCGCCGGAGGAACCACGCCCTCATTGAAATTCATAATAAAAAGAACTTTTGTGTATTCCCTTCGGCTACGGACCACATCTCCTATCTGAACCTCGTCTATAGAGCCCGGAATCGTTGTGACAGCGAGGCTTTCCACGCCGGCAGAGATTATATCAAAGAACACTTTCCTGCTGATTTTATCGGGGCCGAAA
>JAFTAU010000044.1 GCA_017455435.1 Lachnospiraceae bacterium
GATTGCCATTATCCGTTCCCGGCACTTTGTTTCCCCCGGCTGCAGTTACTCGACTGCAGCTGTTTTGAATTAAAAACTCTCCTTCCTTTATCAAATTATGGTGATATATTTTGCATCCCGCAGACTTGACCGAACAGGCGCGAAGCCTGTTGCTCTCTTCTGCGAGAGAACAAAAACATAGGTTGGAGATGGGGCGGCAGAAGTATATAAAAAGATACCGTTGACATAACAGGCGCCCTTACCGTTCAAATCAATTAAGGCTCATACGTCAACGGTATCCACATTCAATTATATTTCTGCGACCTCTATATAAATATTACGCCGAAAATCGAAAAAAGTCAAGGGTACGGGGTAAAAATCCGCTGTACTTTACAATTTTTTCAGATTGCTGACATAATTTTTTCATTTGAAAGTCTTGAAATTACAAAGTGAATGTGATATAATACTTAGAACAATTCTAATAGGAATTTACGGAAAGGGGCTTGACAGATATGATGAAGAATGCGATAATCCTGTCAGTCAGTCAGTCAGTCAGTCAAGCATAATTGCGCTTGGCTTGTTTGTCAATACCCTTTTTATAAAAATTTCAGATTTTTTATCAGGTGCGGTGCGCCCGTTTAACGCGGGTTCATCGCGCTTTTTTTGACGCCTGCGAAGGTGATACAGTGGGCGACAAAGCTATGAAGATCATCTATGTGGATTCAAACAAATATGCGCTGAACCAGATGCAGAAGGATATTTCACAAATCGTCCCTAACGCACAGCTGCATTGCTTCGAGCACCCCGAACTCGCCGTGGCGTTCGCTAATACCGAGGGCTGCGACGTTCTGATGACCGAGGTGGAACTCTGGACAGAGAAGTTCGGCGGCGTTAAGTTAGCGAAGGAGATACAAGAGCTCGATCCGCAGGTCAACGTCATTTTCGTTACCGTCTGTGATGAGTACGAGGTTACGGCTAAGCTGTTCGGGCTTCGTTTCAGCGGCTTTATCTCAAAACCATGGAAAAGTGATGAACTGGCGGCAGCGTTCCGATTTACCAATCCGCACAGCATGAAGGTGGAAAAATGAACAGTACAAAGAAAAATAATGAAAAGAAGAAGATGATCGTAATCGTCGCTCTTGCGGCGGCGGTAGTTACGTTAGCGATCATTCTGGGTATTACTCTGAGCAAATCGCCCATAAACAGCGGTACAGGTCCGCCTGACACGAATTCCGGCTTCGTTATAGATCCGAACGCCGGGGACGGTTCTGTGCCCACACAAGCGCCCCAAAAAGCCGAGAGTATCCAGATACCCGGCTATCCGTCCATCACAATCGCGGCGAACACGCCGAATGTCACAATGGCTCTGCTGAATCCGGAGGGCAACCCGTGCTACTTCAAGTTTGAGATCGTCCTGAAGGATACGGACGAAACGATTTATGAATCGCAGTTTGTCCCGCCGGGCAAGACCATTACCGACGTTACCCTCACTCGCGGCTTGAGCGAGGGCGAACATCCCGCCACTATCAAGATCTCTACCGTCGCC
>JAFTAU010000045.1 GCA_017455435.1 Lachnospiraceae bacterium
GCTATAACCGCAGAGATTACAACAACTTCCCGATGCGCCCTTTGGGATGGAAATCTCCATCGACCGTGTTAAAGGAATTCATTAAGTGGGGTGTAACATATGTTTGACAAACCTACAGGCGGTACGGCGATAAGCTTTGCTATGGGATTGCCCTTTGAGGAAAAACGTTCTTCATATTCGGTCATAATGTTTCCGGCGGAAAGAACGGGGTCGGCGTGAAGATCGCGGGTCAGAGCGGTGATTTTCCATCCGCTCGACCTGAATGATTCGACGGAGTAATCAAACAAAGCCATATTATCGGTTTTGAATTCAACGCTGCCGCCGGGAGCGAGAATCTGCGCGTAACGGACAAGAAACTGCGGCGAGGTCAGGCGGCGCTTGGCGTGGCGGTCCTTCGGCCATGGGTCGGAAAAATTGAGAAAAACAGCGTCCACTTCGCCCGGAGCAAATATCTCACCCATTTGTTCCGCGTCCACGCGGATGAGACGAAGGTTCGGCAGCATGAGCTGTTCCTGCTTTTCTACGGCGCGGAGCATTACGCTGGAATATTTTTCTATTCCTATATAAATATTATCCGGGTCAGCAGAGGCTTTTTGCGTTATAAACTGTCCCTTTCCCATGCCGATTTCAAGAAAAAGCTTTTCGCCCGGGCGCTTCCATGCGCCGCGGAGGGTCTGCGGCTCCTGCGTGATATGCGGGCTCGTCAGCATAACTTCTTCCGAGCCTTTTATATGTTTAAGTCTCATATTTTGCCTCTGCGCTGCATTTCTGTTCTGACGATACCGGCAAGGTAAAGCGAGCCGAACGCGATGATACCCGCCGGCGCTCCGGTTTTGTCACTTTCTTTTCTCATGATATCAAAAGCGAGGTCTATGCCCTTAGACAGAGAACCGCAGGCGGCGGCTTTGAGACCGCGACCGTTCAGATACGCGGCAAGCTCCGTCCCTTTGAGAGCGCGTTCGTTGTCGGGCGTGAGACAGACAAAGCCGGTCGCCCGATCCTGAATTATGTCGATAATCTTTCCGTAGTCCTTGTCCGCGAGGACGCCGAGCAGAAAGAGAAATTTTGCTCCGGGAGCGGCATCCGCGAGCGCTTCGGACAGGGCTGACGCGCACTGCGGATTGTGTCCTCCGTCAAGAATAAACAGCGGATCCGTGTCGAGAATTTCAAAACGCCCCGGCCAAACGGTTCCGGCCAGACCGGCTTTTATGGTTTCCGGGGTAACGCGGGGAAAAGCGCCTGACAGCAGACGCGCGGTCTCTATGGCGACCGCCGCGTTAAAAAGCTGATGCTTCCCGAGCAGCCTGATTTTGTATTCTTCATCCTTGTACAAAAAGCGTCTGTAAATCGGAAGCGATTTGATTTCTCCGGACAGCAGCCGCGGCAGATCGTCCGAAACGGTATGAAGCCGAGAAAAGTCCGCCACTGTGAGCCGGGCTCCCCTTTCGCGGCAGATTCTTTTTATTTCATTTATCGCTTCCGGGTCTCCGTCATAACAGACCACATCTCCGCCTTTTATTATGCCGCCCTTTGCGCGGGCAATTTCGGTAAGCGTACCACCCAGGTACTCCGTATGTTCAAGTCCGATATTCGTGATAACAGCGGCTTCCGGACGCTCAATAACATTGGTCGCGTCAAACTCGCCGCCCATGCCTACTTCCAGTACGACGACGTCGCATTTTTCCTCGGCAAAATACAAAAACCCCGCGGCGGTAATCAGTTCAAACTGGCTGGGGTGGTCTTCCATCTGCTCAGCCGCTTCCGCCACGCGAGAAACCATGCGGGCCAAAGCGTCGCCGGGGATGTTTTGGCCGTTTATCCGGATTCTTTCGTTAAAGACCTGAAGGTATGGCGAAGAATAAAAGCCCGTCCTGTAACCGGCTTTTATCAGAATTTCCGCGAGCATGGCGCAGGTGGAGCCCTTGCCGTTACTGCCCGCCACATGGACAAAACGCAGACTGTCCTGAGGATTTCCGAGCATATCAAGGAGCTGTCTGCTGCGTTCAAGACCAAGTCTGGTCTTGCTCCACGAATGGTTTTCTATGTAATTAATCGCTTCTTTTTCGGTCATTTATTTATTATGAAAGCCTCTTTCAGGCGGCGAAGCGGGTAGGACAGGCCGACGGCAACAGCCGTCTCAACTACGAACAAAAGAACGCACTGTGTAATACGGGTAATGAGCAAAGGAGCATATTCCGTTCCGTAAAGAATACCGATCCACAAAGTATTAAGAAACAGCCCCAGTATCAACTGGCAAATCGCCGCGGAAACGGCTGAAAGCAGAACCGTTTTTCCAAAACTGTGCTTTTTGCGTAAAAAAAGGCCGCGGACGATACCGCATATAAACGCGGTGGCGGTAAAACCCGGGAAATAAGGGCCTATAGGGAAAATCAACGCTCCGAGAAAATCCCCGAGCGCTCCTACAATGGCGGCGGGCAGCGGTCCGAAAAGAATCGCCGCGGCGACTATCGGAATAAAGCTGAATCCGATTTTCGTATTCCATGCGTTGATGGAAAGGAATCTGCTCAGAACTATTTCAAGCGCTGTCAGCAGACCCAGGTACACTATCATTTTTGTCGCGTTTAAATACTTTTTCATTTGACGTCCGGGATATAATAATCCTTTATCCAATTCCCCTCAAAATCCATTATGCCTGCGCGGGTGTAACGGCAGGCCGCAAAACGGCTCCCGTCAATCGAAACCGCGTCCGTGAGGTTTTCGGCCGCGGCAGCGCCGTTTTTGTCCAATATGTCTATTCTCAAAAAGCCGAATCTGTTAACGTATGCGCCGGCAAAGTAAACGTTGGCGGCGGCTTCAAAGAGCGTCACGGAATTGTATTTTTCCGGGGGCAAAATGGTGTTCAGACTCAAATCCGCGATGCCCGCGAGCGTTTCCTCTCCGGAAGCGACTTCGTAGATAACGTACTCTCCCGCAAGCGAAAAACCGGTCAGGCCTTCAATCTGAGACTCGGCGGTAACTTTTCCGTCCCGGCCGAGCACCATAAGTTTTTTACCCACCTTCGAGACAAAAGCCATCTCGGCCGAGTCGCCCTGCCCGCAGGGGATTATAACATCACAGCCGGTAAAAAGCGAGACTCCCCCGGCGTCAGTCAGCGCCGCCGACATTTCCTCGCTCCTGATAACGGCGTTCACTCCGTCATAGTAAAGAATCTCCTCGGCGGAAAAAATCGGCTTTCCGTCGCTGATTTTACAGACTGAATCGCCGATCCCCTCTGAACGCAGATAATAATCGCCGAAAAGAACGTGCCTCGCAAAGCGGATATCGGATTCATAATCGGCTTCTAAAAGAAGTTTCGCGTCTTTGTCGAAGATATAGGCCGTGTCCGCGACGAATTCTTCATCGTCCTCATCGTCAAAGACGGCCTCTCCGTCCTCCGGCGCGCTTATTACCGTTATTTCATTTCCGTCTTCGTCAAGTTCCGTCGTGTAAATATAATCGTCAGTCTGCTCGTTCACGGGCGTATTGACCGCGAGATAACGGCCATCCGCCGCGTCCTCGAGCCAGAGCTTTTGCTCCATGGGAAAACCGATAAGTTTTTCGCCGCCCGGACCGAAAACGCCCATAATAAGAGCGTTTCCGTCCACCGCGAGAACACGATCTTCCGACAGCCTGTAGAGCGCCGCGACATTCGCCAGCGTCATTTCATCTTTTTCGACGTCCCAGAGCTTGTACGGAAGCTCAAATTCGTTTTCGGTTTCGTGAATAATCACGCTGCTTCCTATGCCATTTTCACCGTATTCACAGGCGGCGGTTTCGCGTACAAGCCTGCCGCGCGAATTGTAAAGCGTACTGCCGGAGGCGGTTTTCACAACATAAAAACGCGGTTCACCGGTGAAGGCGTCCGTAACGGCGCGGGCCTCGTAATCACCTGTGACAATGCCTCCCTCACAGTCAAAAATAATCTTCTCTCCGTCCGGGTCGTTTCCGGTATGTACGGAATACGTCGGCCCGAGATACCTGCCGAGCAGCGTGCGTACCGGAGCCGGCGAATTATCGGCCGCGCCGGTCTCTTCCGGCCGCGAATCACCACAGGCGGAAAAAACGAGTAGCAGTATTATTAGCAGCGATAAAGCTTTTTTCATTCGTGCAAAACCCTTTCAGGACCGGTGGCCAACAAAAAAATTCTATCATATTTCATAATAAAAAGGTAGTGGAGAACTTGATAATAATAAGCCCGGGGAGTATAATCTCCTTAAAATTTTTCGCAAAAAATCTTTTGCCAAAGGAGGCTTTTATATGTCAGGAAACGTTCGTCCCGAATCGATGAAAAGGATCAATACAACAGAGCTCGCGGAGGCTTTTATCGCGGAGCAGATTGACGAGATCCGCGCCCAGGTAGGTAGCGGCAAAGTGCTGCTGGCGCTGTCCGGCGGCGTCGATTCCTCTGTGTGCGCGGCGCTTCTTTCAAAGGCCATCGGAAAGCAGCTTACCTGCGTACACGTCAATCACGGACTGCTCAGAAAAGGCGAGCCGGAGCAGGTTTGCGAGGTCTTCGGAAAACAGTTTGACGCTAATCTGATATATGTTGACGCTGTCGACAGATTTCTGGACAAGCTGGCGGGCGTGTCCGATCCGGAAACAAAGAGAAAAATAATAGGCAAGGAATTTATAGACGTGTTTGCTGAAGAAGCCGCGAAGCTGGAGGGCATCAGGTTCCTCGGCCAGGGCACGATTTATCCCGATATTTTGGAGTCCGCGGACGGTATCAAGGCGCACCACAACGTGGGCGGCCTTCCCAAGGAGCTGGATTTTGAGCTGGTAGAACCGGTCAAACTGCTCTTTAAGGATGAGGTTCGCTGCGTGGGCGCGGCGCTGGGTCTTCCCGCCAATATGGTCTATCGTCAGCCGTTCCCCGGTCCCGGTCTGGGCGTGCGCTGCACGGGAGCAATCACACGCGACCGTCTGGAAACGCTGCGCGAGGCGGACGCCATTGTTCGCGAGGAAATTGCGGAGGCAGGACTGGGCGATAAGATCTGGCAGTATTTCTGCGTTGTTCCCGACCTGCGCTCTACCGGCATCAAAGACGGCAAACGCACCGACGATTGGATGGTCGTTATCCGCGCGGTCAATTCCATAGACGCCACCAGCGCCACCGTGCCGGAACTGCCGTACGAACTGCTTTTTAAGATCAGAGACAGGATTTTCAAGGAAGTGCCCGGCGTAAACCGTGTACTGTACGATATCAGCACTAAACCGCTGGCCACGATAGAGATGGAGTAGAATAATATGGATACGTGGTGCCAAAAAGTCCAGTAAAATCAAGGGTTTGCGGCATCGATGAAATCCGGCAAACTGTTTTTGCAACACTTTTGCAACACGTTGCTTTGAAAAAACTCTGAAACAGAAAAAGATGTAGTTGCGAGTGGTTTGCAGTTTGTGACAATATTGTATAAACAATAGCTTTAGAGTCAGTCTGCTTTTCAAAGCAGGCTGATTTTTATCTCGCCATTTATTCCGCCACATTAATTGATTTATATCGCCACGCATGATACAATGTAAAGCACTGGAAGGGAGGACTTCAGTATGATGCGTGAAGACGAGTATAGAGAATTTAAAAAAACGACCGGAGAGCTGAATGAAGCTATGGTGTCTGTCTCTGCCATGTTAAACAAACATAAGCATGGGAAAGTATATTTCGGGCTCAGGAATGACGGAACTCCGAATCCGTTTACCATCACTGACTCCACCCTGCGCGATGTATCCAGAAAAGTATATGAGTCTATAAAACCGCAGTTGATACCAGTCATCGATATTGAAGAAATAGAAGGTATCGAGGTTATTACTCTTACATTTTCCGGTGAAGATGTTCCATACTCTGCTTTCGGAAAATATTATATCCGCATTGCTGATGAAGATAGAGAACTGTCGCCTTCCGAGCTTCGGAAGATCATGATCCGTAGGGAGTACGAAGAAAATTGGGAGAACAAAACAACAGATCAGACTGTAGATGATGCGGATGAAAAGACAGTCATGGCTTTTTTCGAGTCTGCCATATCCTGCGGAAGATTGCCGGTTATAGAATAC
>JAFTAU010000046.1 GCA_017455435.1 Lachnospiraceae bacterium
GACAGGCTTCCAAGGCGAGCCAGACCGGTCAGGTCGCACAGTTCGCGGCGGCAGGTAAATCGATGAGCAAAAAGGACCTCGCTGCTATCGCAATGTCCTACGGCTACGTTTACGTTGCTCAGGTGGCTATGGGCGCCGACAAGAATCAGACGCTCAAGGCTCTTGCGGAAGCTGAAGCATATCACGGTCCTTCGATCGTCATCGGCTACGCTCCCTGCGAGATGCACGGCATCAAGGGCGGCATGAAGAACTGCCAGGATGAAATGGACAAAGCAGTCAAGGCTGGCTACTGGCAGCTGTTCAGATACAATCCCGCAAACAAGGCTGCGGGCAAGCCGGCGTTCACTCTTGACAGCAAGGCTCCGACGACCGATTATATCGACTTCATCAAGAATGAAAACAGATATAACAGACTCGCTCAGCAGTTCCCGGAAAGAGCCGAGAAGCTCTTCGAGGAAGCAAAAGAACACGCCGCGGCTAAATACGAAAGACTCACCAAGCTCGGCGAGCTTTACAACTGATAATTACCGATCATACGTAAAAACCGACCGTCGCTCACGCGACGGTCGTTTTTCGTATATGAGCTGCGCTCTGCAGACAGCGGTTGTTGTTTGTTCAGCGCACGGGATTCAGTGGCTAGTGGTCAGTGGCTAGTGGTCAGTGGTCAGTGATGGTAGTTATTCGGCTTTGCCGAATAACAAATCAATCGGAAAAGAGAACGCAAACCAAAAGGCTTCCCCTTGACGGGGAAAGGCTTTTTTCGGTACCGCTCATTCAGCGTTCACGATAACAAAATAGTATTTAATAAATCAGCTGTACTGCACCAAGAACACTGAATAAACAACTATCGCTGTCTTATTATAACTTTTAACTATCAACTTTCAACTTTTTCATATCCCTGCGGGAACTGTACGAATGAATAAAATGAACTAACGGGCGGATCCTGACTCCTGACTCCTAACTCCTGACTCCTAACTAAATCTATGCCCCGTTATTTCATGATCTCCCTGAACTCCATGGGCGAATATCCGGTTTTATTTTTGAACACCCTTGAAAAATAGAGCGGATCGGCATAGCCGCATTCGATGGCTATATCAGCCATTTTCATATCCGTAAGAAGCAGATACGCGATCGCCTTGTCAAGGCGCTTCTTTATCATATATTCCTTCGGAGAGAAGCCTGTCGTTTCGATAAAAACATCCCGGAACCGGCGTTCGGACAGTTCGCATCTCTCCGCCTCCTCGGTTATGTTGTAATCATCTTCCGGCGCGTTTGCGATCTTCTCGGCAATCTTGAGCACTCGCTTTTCCGAATCGCTTTTTATGAGCTCATGATACTTCCTCTGCCAGTGTATCATCAGCGCCGAGAAAAAGGTCGAGGCGTATCGGCATTCCTGCTCGGTAGGATTATTACATGTCTGCAGAAGCATTCGCCTGATCGTAATCTCGCTCTCGTCTAACGGGAGATGATAAAGCTTTCCGATCCTCATCTTCATATACAGAAGCGAGGATCTTATGTACTCCATAATGACTAATTTGCAGCCCTCTTCATCCGAATACATCTTTCTGACGCTGTTTGCTCTGACGGATATTAATCCTTCCCTTTCAATGTGAAAAACCTTGTCGTCGAGCACTATATAGACGTTTCCTCTCAGATTTCTTATGATAAGATAGTGGTCGTCGTCAAGTCTCTGAAAAATCGCAAAGGTGCGGACGTCAAAAAAACTGTCCGCTTCCACGGCGTAAGCCGCCGTGAGCCTGAAGCCAAGCTGCGTGTTATTATCTTCCGAATTAAAGTATTCGATCTTCATGAAAAAACTCCCGATTTTTTCAAAATCACTCTGTTTGTAATACAGTTCCGTTTAGTCCATTTATCGCGTTGAATCGCGAAAGCGGCGCTGAAATACCCGAAAAAAACACTTTCAAAAACGTCATCAAAAGTACAGCAAAATACGTAAAAAAAACAAAGAAAGTCACTCAGCCAAATATCAGCAAAACACCTCTGATACCAGTCCCGACCGTCCATTCGGAC
>JAFTAU010000047.1 GCA_017455435.1 Lachnospiraceae bacterium
CTGATAGAGTTCGGTGTCGTTCTGGACGGCGTGGGAATGGCGATGCAGCCACTGATCGGTACATATTTCGGAGAAAAGAATCACAGGCTAATAAAGCGAGTCACGAAGGCGGCTATCAAAGCAGCGATCGTAGAAGGAGCTGCGGCGACCTTGCTTATTATGATCTTTGCCAGACAGTTCTGCGGTCTGTTCGGAGTTACCGAGGGTGCTTCGCTTACTTCATCGATAACGGCTATCCGGATAGTCTGCCTCGGATTTGTGTTCTGCAGCTTGGTTTCACTCACCACTTCTTACTATATGCTGATTGACCGCATAGGCATGGCGACATGTTTTGCGTGCTTTCAGAACGGTTTGTTATACATCCTTCTGCCGATACTCGGATCTGTCATTTTCGGCATAAACGGTATGTGGGCGGGATTTGTTGCTGCTCCGATACTGACGCTTGTCTGCGCTATGCTTTTTGTATATCTCAGATTCGGCAAGGACAACTTCCCGTTTTTGCTTAATGATATGGATTCCGAGATCGTGGTTTTGGATGATACACTTAGTCCGGAGTCCGCATCCGCACTTTCCGTTCAGGTCGCAGACTTCCTGATCTCGCATCAGTACCCGAAAGAAACGGCTAACCGCGCCGGGTTGTTTGCTGAAGAGATAGGGCTGACCGTTCTGGACATCAACAAACAATCAAAGGATCCGATATTGGTCGAGCTTTCTCTTTTCTTTGAAGACGATCAGGTTCTAATCGTAGAACGGGATTCGGGAGTGCTTTTTGATCTGACCGACCCTGACGCACCTGTCAAAGGGCTGAGCGGCTTCTTGCTAAGCGGTCTGATGGAAACGCACAAAGACAAAGCGTATCTCGTTACCACGGGCTATAACCGGAATATGATACGATTTGCAAAGGAAAATCAAAATGGTGTGAAAACATAATGAACGTATATGACTTTGACGGAACGATATTCCCAAAGGACTGTTCGATAGGCTTCTGTATCTGGTGTATGAACCGCCACCCTAAACTTTGGTTCACATTTGCTCCGAAGGCGATCAGAAATCTGATCCGCAGAAAGCGCGGGAAAATACCGGAGTATCTTATGCAGCGTGAGTTTTTCCGATATCTGACTCTGATAGATGATTTCGATAAACAGATCGAGCGCTACTGGGATAAGAATGAGAAGAAGATCGCCGCATGGTATCTGGCGCAAAAGAAAGATGACGATCTGATCATCAGCGCATCGCCGACCTGCATCATAGAACCCATAGCAAAGCGGCTCGGTGTTAATTATATGGCAACGGAGTACGACCGGGAATTCGGCGTGTTTCTGAATAATATGATGTACGCAAAGGAAAAAGCGAAGTACATATTAGATCACGGCTTTCCGATGATCGAGAATTTCTATTCAGACTCTCTCGCTGATACGCCGCTCGCTCTGTGCGCAGAGAAAGCCCACCTCGTAACCAAAAAGGCGAGCGTTGTGACCGACTGGCCCGACCTTGATGAGAAGACCTTGGGCAAGGTAAAAAAGAAAATCGACACAGGGTGGAATATCCACCTGGACGAATAGAGAGAATTATGTATATTATCATTTATGACTTCGGTACCAGCAGCGTAAAAACCTGTTTATTTAAAATCGACTCGGAAATATGTCTTGTCGCCGGTTCTTCCGCAGAGTACGGACTTTACATTACCGACAACGGCGGTGCAGAACAGGATACAGAGGAGTGGTGGTCGGCACTGTGTTCGACTACACATGACCTGTTTTTGAAGTCGGACATCAAGCCTTCCGAGATAGAGGGAATGGCTTTCTGTTCGCAGATGCAGGGAGCCGTTTTCGTTGATGAAAACGGAAACGCTCTCAGACGTCCGATGAATTATCTGGATCAGAAGGGTGTCAAGGAGTACAAGGACTGCATGGGACGCGGGATAATAAAAGTCTCCGGGTGCAGTCTTTATAAGCTCGTCAGGAATCTGATCGTCAATTACGCCGGTTCGACCAGTGCAAAGGACCCGGTCTGGAAATACAAATGGGTGGAAAAAAACGAGCCGGACGTTTTCAAAAAGATATATAAGTGGCTTGACATAGGAGATTATCTTACCTCACGCTGTACGGGCAGGATAGTCCGGACCGCAGACACGGCGTTTGCGACTTTCCTTTACGATACCAGAAGGAAGAAGGAAGGCTGGAACAAAGGTCTTTTGAATATGTATAATGTAAACCCCGACCATATGCCCGAAATCATCGACTGTACGGATCAGGCAGGCACGCTCACGGCAACGGCAGCTGAGGAGCTCGGGCTCGTTCCCGGGATCCCGGTATTCGGCGGCGGCGGAGATACGACCTTTGTCAACATTGGCGCAGGATGCACAAAGCCGGGAGATACGCATATCTACGTAGGAACTTCAGGATGGGTATCAACTTTTATGGATCACCAGACTGTCGATATAAACGCCATGATAACTGGCGTACTGTCCGCAAAACATGGTTATTTCAATTATTATGCAGAACTCGAAACTGCCGGAAAATGCTTTGAATGGGTAAAGGATCATCTTGCGCTGGACGAGGTAGGCGTATATCTGGATCAGAAGATGATAACGGACGCGGAAAGCAAATATCTGAGCCTCTACGATTATCTTTCCACAGAGGTCGGCAAAGTTCCGCCGGGAGCAAACGGTGTTATCTTTACCCCGTGGCTCCACGGGAACCGCTGCCCCTTCGAGGACTCGGAGGCCGGAGGAATGTTTTTCAATATCCGGATCGACAACGGAAAGAGAGATATGATCAGAGCCGTCCTTGAGGGTATTTGTTATCATCTGCGCTGGCTTCTGGAATGCGTAGAGAAAAAGGTCAAAACCTCAGACATTATCCGGTTTGTCGGCGGCGGAGCATTATCACCACTGACCGCTCAAATGCTGGCGGACATTACAGGCCGGACTGTAGAGACGGTAAACAATACTCAGGAGGTCGGCGCAATCGGAGCCGCTCTTGTCGTAGCGGCTGGTATAAAAGGCGAGGACGTGCTTGAATTATCGCGCCGACTTGTAAAATCCAACCGCGCATACGTTCCAAATACAGAAAACCAAGAAGCGTACGAGCGCAATTTCAGAGTGTTCAAAAATCTTTACAAATCAAACGCCGCAAATTATAAACTGTTGAATTCCTGACGGACAGCAGTTCGATTCTCCTCATCTCCGCCAAAATACAAACCGCGTAAATTCGTAAATCGCGCAGATATGCGGTTTTATTTTATTTTGACGATTTGTGAACTCTCCCCCATCTGTAGAGGTGGGGGCTTCGTAAGAAGATTGGTATTTA
>JAFTAU010000048.1 GCA_017455435.1 Lachnospiraceae bacterium
CTTTTTCTCCGGATAGCGGAGAAAATCTTTTCTTCAAGACTCTTTTTCTCCGGATAGCGGAGAAAATCTTTTCTTCAAGACTCTTTTTCTCCGGATAGCGGAGAAAATCTTTTCTTCAAGACTCTTTTTCTCCGGATAGCGGAGAAAATCTTTTCTTCAAGACTCTTTTTCTCCGGCCGGCTTGATAGGCGACGAAGCCGCCGGAGCGCCCAACACAGAAGTCCTTGAAAACAAAAGCTGATATGACATAATCGTCTTGTCCCTACAATGTTTTTTGACATGAGATTAAGGAGAGTCACAATGAAGAAAGTTGCCGGATTTTTATCAATTCTTTTAGTTTTCGGAATGATATTTGGGCTTTGTGCCTGTCACTCTGATTATGACAGGGATGAAACAACCGCTGACGCAAGTAACAGCAGCGAGCCCACAGAAAAGGAATACCTCCTCGAGGGCGAGGAAGGATGCTATTACGGTACTTATACCGAAACAGACTACAACGGCGAGCAAACGCAGGGGAATCGCAATTACTTTGTATTCGCATATAATGAAGATTACTATTTAGTCAGAGCAAAAGAACCTGCCGAGGAATTGGAAGTCTATAAGAAAATCGGTCCCGAGGAATACTACAAGCAAAAATTCAGCAATTCAAGATTAACAGTTGAAAAGAGCGAATTTGATACTTTTTTCGGCGTTTCACTCTATACTGTCAAAAGCCGGATAAATGACGAACAATATCTTTTGACGGATTATAAAATTGATTTTGATCATTACGGAAAAATGGACATGACTTGGGAAACAAAGAATATTTATAAGGGAAGGGAAGAGCCGTACGGCACGGGAACTTATACCGGAAACAGAAAATAACAAAATCAAATCACCCGTCTATCATCGCCATAAGAACATTTCCGTTCTCTTTAAGCCATTTGTTGTGCATACGGTAGTCGGGGAACACCCTGAGCACTTCGGCGTAAAACCTGTCTGAATGATTCATCTCTTTCCTGTGGCAGAGCTCATGCACCACCACGCTGTCGAGGACTTCAGGCGGAGCCAGCATGAGCAGGCAGTTGAAATTAAGATTGCCCCTCGCGCTGCAGCTGCCCCAGCGTGATTTTTGCCGGCGGATAGTAATCCGTCCGTATGTCACACCCACGAGCGGGGCGTAATATGCTACCCGCTCCGGAATAACCACCCGCGCCCGACTTACGAGCGCGGTGATTTCTTCCTGTGAGAGTTTTTTAATTCCCTCCTTGGCTTTTTCACGCTCCTGAGCTTTAGCCAGATGCGTTTCAATCCACTTCTTTTTCTTTGTCAAAAAGCGATCGATAGTACCCTTCGTCACATAAAAAGGTGCGCGGACAATCAGTTTTCCTCCCTTGATCTCCGCGCTTATTGATTTTCTGTTGCTGCGAATCAACTCATATTCCATAAAGTGTCACTTAAGCCGCCTGTACACCTCTGCTATCGGCAGACCCATGACGGTATAATAATCGCCGCGAATCTGCTTTACCAGCACCGCGCCCACGCCTTGAATGCCGTAGGCGCCGGCCTTGTCGGCGTATTCTCCTGTGTCCAGATAATCCTCTATTTCTTCATCGGACAGCTCGTAAAACTCCACCTCCGTCTCAGAGGTAAAGGAGCTGATATGACCCGGCTTGTTAATGGCAACGCCGGTATAGACCTTATGCGTCCTGCCGGAAAGAGCCTTGAGCATCCGGGCGGCGTCCGCCCTGTCACGCGGCTTTCCAAAAATTTTTCCGTCCAGCACCACCACAGTATCGGACGCCAGTATCGGCAAGTCAAAAGGCAGCGTGTCGGCCGTCCTGGCCTTTTCCAGCGCCAGATATTCCGCAGCCTTTTCCGCGGAACAATCATCCGGCACCAGGCCCTCTGCGCCGTGTGAAACCGTCTCATAATCTATCCCGACCATGGAGAGAAGTTCTTTTCTGCGTGGCGATTCCGACGCCAGATACACATACGGTCTTTTTTTGCTGTCAGTCTTCATTTTTCAAGTCCTTTACAATAAACTCCGGAGTGCCCGAGCCACGGCGGGCGCAGCACGAGCAGCAATAAAGCGGCGAATAGTCAAATTCAAAAAGCTCATATTCAGCGACGTCAAAGCGCAGGCATGTGTCTCCGCCCGCCTCCGCAGGCAAAACCGAAAAGCTGTCAAGCGGCATTGACATACCCGCTCCGGTCGCTTTGATATAGCTCTCCTTCATTGTCCAGATTCTGAAAAAACGGCGGCTAAGTGCTTCAGCATTTTCCGCCGCTTCTATAAAGGCTTTTTCTTCGTCGCGAAAGAACCGGTTTGCGATTTTCTCACCGGCGGCGCCGCGAATCAGCTCCGCGTCACAGCCCACCGGAGCCATATCCGAAGCAGCGCACATCACCGCGCTGCCCGAATGAGACAGGTTATAAAAAAAGCCCGAGTCCGGAAAAGACGGTTTCCCGTGCTCTCCCACCACAGGCTCTGTGAAAATCAGATCTTCTCTGCCAAAATCCCTCTGCGCGAGCCTCAAGAGCGCCCCCGCGCCGAGCGACAGGCACTGGTCCTTTTTAAACCGGCACCTGTCTGTTTTTTCTTTTCTGTAGGCGGGCATTTTGTCATAATATCGCCTGTAAAGCGCCTCGTCTTTAAGCGCCGATGCGTCCGCCAGATAAACCCTCAGCATTTTTCCATTTCCCCGATAACCGGAATAATATCGGCAGGTGACTTGGCGAAAAACCTCGCACCCGCCCCCAAAAGCTCCTGCCGGCTGCCGTAGCCGTACAGCGCTCCCAGAAAATCAATTCCGTTTTCGGCAGCTCCCGATGCGTCTCCAGCGCGATCTCCTATCATCAAAGCCTCCGATTTGTCTGGATTTCCAAGCTGCCTTAAGGTATGCGTTATTACATCACTTTTCCTTGCAATCCTGCCATCGAGCGTGGCCGCGCCGACAAGGTCGAAATACTGAAACAGCCCAAAATGCCGCAGGATGTCCGATGACGACTCATAAGGCTTTGACGTTGCGGTGGCCAGCATCCTGCCGTCCGCCTTCAGCGCACGCAGCACATCCGGGATTCCGTCATAGACGCGGTTTTCGAACGCACCCTTTTCGTTGTAATAGATGCGGTAATCCTCCACCATCTCCCACGCTTTTTGGGGAGTCACACCCAGCTGCTCCACAAAAGTGTCCTCCAGCGGCGGCCCGATAAAAGGGTAGAGCGCGGCCGGATCGGGAACGGGAAAGCCGTTTTTTTCCATAGCAAACACGCAGGCGTTGATTATACCCGTCGCGGAGTCTGTCAGGGTTCCGTCAAGATCGAACAGAATATATTTGTACACGTTTTATTCCTTTGTCATATCGCTGCCGAAAAATCTAAGCGACAGCTCCGATATTTTTCCTTCGTCCGCGATCTCGGCAAGCGCAGCGTTTACCGCATCGATAAGCGAAGTGTCCTCGCCCTTTCTGAACGGGAAGCACACCAGCGAGGCTTCCTCGGTCAGGTCGGCAATGCGGATATTTGCGTCCGGATGCTGGCTCAGATAATCATAGAACGTGACCTCCGCGTTCAGCGTGGCGTCCACGCGCCCCGCCAGCAGCAGTTCAATGGTCTGATTCAGATCGTCAACGCCGGTGGCAGTGGCGCCGTAGCTCTCGGCCAGCTTTGCATACGTGCTGGAAATGGTATTGGCAGTGGTTTTGCCGTTCAAATCCTCGAAAGAATTAATATCGGTATTGTCGCCGCTGACAATAATCGCGGTGCGGATGTAGAGATACGGGTCTGAAAAATCATATTTTTCGGAGCGCTCTTCCGTCACCTCAACGCCGTTTGCCATGGTGTCGTACCTGCCTGCATCCACCCCGGCCAGCAGTCCGTCCCACTCGCCCTCGACAAACTCAGCCTCGACGCCGAGCTTTTCCGCCACCAGCCTCGCGACCTCGATGTCGTAACCGGTCAGGCGGTCATTCTCGTCATGAAAAGTCCACGGCGACCATGTACCCTCGGTTCCGAAAACAATCTTTCCGGCTGCTTTTACTCTTTCAAGCTCCGTAACCTGCTGCCCATCGCTGCCGCAGCCGACCGTCACAAACGCCATTACGGCAACCATCAATAACGCAATCAGTTTTTTCATAATGCTCTCCTTTTGATACTTCGACCGTCAATAATCGAGCCCGTGCAGAAACTCTCTGCTCCTGTCCTGCGCCGGAGCGGCGAAAAATGTCTCCGCGTCCGCCGCCTCAACTATCCGGCCTCCTTCCATAAAAATCACCTTGTTCGCGACATTTTTCGCGAACGCCATCTCGTGTGTAACCACTACCATTGTGGAGCCCTCCGCAGCCAGCGCCCTCATGACCTCCAGAACCTCTTTTGTAAGCTCCGGGTCCAGCGCCGAGGTGGGCTCGTCAAAATAAATGACCTCGGGATCCGGCGCAATCGCCCGCGCTATCGCGACCCTCTGCTGCTGTCCGCCGGAAAGGCTCGCGGGATAATAATCCTCATACCCCGCCAGTCCGACTTTTTCAAGCATGCGAAGACCCGTTTCCCGCGCCTCTTCGGCAGGAATCTTCCGGGCGGTCGTCAGCCCCTCGGTAATATTCTTTAATGCCGTTTTATTGGCAAAAAGATTATAATTCTGAAATACAAAGCCCGTGCGCCTGCGGATATCAAGTATCTCTTTTTTGGTGACAAGCTTCATATCATAGGTGACGTCGTCAAAAACCATCTGACCGGCGTCGGCTCTTTCGAGATAATTCATACAGCGGAGCAGGGTGGTCTTTCCGGAGCCGCTGGGCCCGATAATGGCGATGACGTCGCCCTTTTCAACGGTCAGATCAATGCCCCTGAGAATCTCGCTCTGCCCGAAGCTTTTGAACAGTCCTCTTACCTCAAGCATTCTGCGCCCCCTTTACCGAACGGTTCAGGCGCTTTTCAAGACGCCTCTGCAGCCATGTGAAAAGCGTGGTGAAAAGCAGGTAAATAAGCCCAACTTCGAGATACAGCCACAGCGGTTCGTAATAAACGGATACGGCGCGCTGGGTAGCCATCAGCATCTCCGCGACGGTGATATTGGCGGCGAGTGAGGTATCCTTCAACATGGCTATGACCGAATTTGACAGGGGCGGCACCGCCGTGCGAAGCGCCTGCGGCAGTACAATGCGCCGCATAGTCTGCATATACGTCATACCGGCGCAGTACCCCGCCTCGAGCTGCCCCGCGGGAACGGCTTCCAGTGCGCTGCGGATGGTCTCCGCGCTGTACGCGCCCTCGTTAATCGCGAAAACAATGACCGCCGCGGGAAAAGGGTCTATCAATATGCCCACGCTCGGCAGGCCGTAAAATACCACAAAAAGCTGTACCAGCAGCGGAGTTCCGCGCACAACCCAGACATAAAACCTGGCCAGCGGCTTCAGCACCTTTACATTTGCAAACTGAATCATGGCCGTGACAAGTCCGATAATCAGCGCAAGCGAAAAGGCGATGACGGTCAGCGGAATCGTCATCGCTATTCCCGGAAGAATAATCTTCGGAAACGAGTCTATAAGTATATGTATAATTCTTTCGTTCAAGTAAGCTCTCCGTCTTCCGGCTTTTTCTGCCGGCAGATTGATTATAACTTTTGACCCGTTTTTATGTCAAACAACTTATTATAAAAATAATCTAAAATAGGCACCGCTTTCACGATTTTCTGAAAACAGTGCCATAATATAACCCGTAAAATCCTGGTCTTACTCAGCGGAGGCGGATACAAAGGTATATCCCGTGTCGTCAATTGCCTTTTTCAGTAATCCGGCGTCCACTTCGCCACCCAGCCGAAAGGTGGCTTCGCCCCGTTTTCTCGAGGCCTTGACTTTTTTTGCGTCCGGCAGCGCACGCCTTATGGTATCGCAGATATGCGCTTCACACATCCCGCACATCATTCCGTCGATTTTTACGGTTATCTTTTTCATGTCGTCCTCTCATTCCGCGCTTTTCAGCGCCTCTACCATGTCGATTTTTTTATTTTTTCTCGCTACCATCCGCCCCACAAGCAGCGACACGCCGAGCGTGAGCAGCACAGAAACGGTATATGTCAGCGGACCAAGCATCAGTTTCATTTCATATTCGGAGGCAAGTGCGGAAATCATCCACTGAAGCGTTCCGATTCCCGCAGGAAGGCCTACTGCAATGCCGATGACTGTCAGCCAGATGTTTTGCGAAATCAGAAGTCTGCCAATCCTCTTATTCCTGAAACCGAGCACCTTCAGCGTGGCAAGCTCGCGTGAGCGCTCGACATAGCTCATCACGCCGAGATTGTACAGCACCACTATTCCGAGAATAACGGCGGCGATTACAAGTATCAGCACCATTCCGTCCATTATCTCCACAAAACTGCCGAAGCTGTCCATAAGCTGTCGTTTATCCTGCTTGCCCGAAATCAATTCTGAAGCAGGAATCTCATCCGAGCTCTTTTCCGTATAAATCGCCGAAATGCTGTAATCAAGCCCCATCTCATCCGCCAGTCTGTCGGTCATTGTAATACTCTCGGTCATAACGGACCTGTTATATCCCACCACCTTTACGCGATACGACTTTTCACTTCCGTAAGGCGAAAAGCTAATGTACTCTCCGGGCTTTGCCCTGCTCGAGAGCCTCAGGCACAGATACACACCGTCGTCACGCAGTTTTATCGGCTCGTTATCTTCGTCAACGACACTGAATCTGCCTCCGGTATTATTAACAATATCGAGCACCGCGGTATCTCCGTCGATACTGATACCCGAATAACTCTCCCAGTCGCCGTCGAGTTCCTCTATCAGCTGTCCCGCGTCTTTTAGCCCGGTATTTTCGATAATATTGACCTTCGTCACATAATGTGAAATGCCGTTGTCAAGCAAGTCGAGAAATCCCGCCATGGTATCGCGCATGCCCAGTCCGCCGACCAGCAGTATCATGCACCCCACTATTCCGGCGAGAGTCATGGCAAAGCGGCTCTTATGGCGCATAAGATCGCGAATATTCCATTTTGTCGCAAATCCCATTTTTCTGAAGAAAGGAAGCTTTTCAAGCAGGGATTTTTTCATCTTTTTAGGTGTGTACAGGCGAAGCGCATCAGCAGCTGTCCCTTTTAATTGAGCGCGCACAGAAAGAAAACTGATCAGCGCAAGCAGCAAAACCGTTCCGGCGATAACGGGATAACAGAACGCGGGCGTTGCCGCCGTCCAGTCCGGCATGTCAAAATATGTACCCATCATCCCGTTTTCACTCATAACAGCCTTGCAGACGAAATAACCAAGAACCATGCCGAGCGCTGCGCCGATGATTCCGATAAACAGTCCGTAGAACGAGTAATGCAGAAGAATCGTGCGGTTTTTAAAGCCGAGTGCCTTTAAGATTCCGATCTGCGTCTTCTCTTTTGTGGCGATGCGGTGCATCGTCGTAACCATTGTGAGAATTGCTATGGCGAGGAACAGCACGGGGAGAATCGAGCCCATCGCTTTTCCCTCTTCCGCTTCCCCCATGGCTTCTTTATAAACTACGTGATCCTCCTTTGGAACGACCATAATCGTCCTGCCGAGTTTCTCGCTGACCGAATCCTCCAGCTCCGTCTTTTCAAGATCTGAAATCAGATTTATCTGTGCATAGACTTTGTCAACTGTCTGTTTCAGGACCTCATCCGTTACCAGCATCTCTGCCTGCTGCCCAATCACATCATCGGGCAATCCGGCTCCTCGCAGTTCGTCCGCAGCAGTTTTCAGCGCCTTATCTTTCAAAATGTCATTAAGCTTTGTCGGGGAAATATACGCATAGCCGAATGTCGTAAAATCCGGCATCACCTGATTGCTGTCCGCCACGCAGATCATGTGTTCGCCGGCCTTGATAAGTCCCACAACCTCTGCGTCAATCTCAGTGCCTTGAAATTCAAGCGTCATCTTATCGCCGAGCGAGATTCCGTTTTTGGCGGCGAACTTATCAGACAGCCAGATTCCGCTGCTGTTTTCATCATATTCCTTGCCGTCCATCAAAGTAAAGGTCGAGACGGTGTAGTTTTCGGAAACGTTGAGCGCCAGTGCTTTTTTGCTGTCACCTTTTATATCAAGGTTAACTGTCAGAAATCTGGTCGCAGCGGTAACGCCTTCTATCGAAGCGATTTTTTCAAAGTCATCTTCCGCAAATCCCACCGCGGAGTAAAGACGGTAATCGGCGTATTTTGTGTCGCTCAGGAAACTTGAAACATCATATTCTATAGTCTTCCATTCCATATTGAAGCCGAGAAAAACACCTATTCCCAGCGTCATCATAATAATCATGGAAATGAACTGCGCCTTGTAGCTCCGTGCTGTGCGGAGCATTTTTTTTACCAGTATCACCACTCCACCTCGTCTGCCGAAAGCGGGCTTTCCTGTTCCTCGATTGAGCGGATTCGCCCATTCTTTACGCGGATTACCACGTCCGCCATTTTTGCGATATTCTGATTATGCGTAACGATAACTATGGTCTTTCCGTAGTTTTTTGCCATGTCGAGCAAAAGCTTCAGAACCATAACGCCGGTTTCCGAGTCCAGCGCGCCGGTGGGCTCGTCACAAAGCAGTATCTTCGGATTCTTACACAGCGCTCTGGCAATTGATATGCGCTGCTGCTCGCCTCCGGAGAGCTCCGAAGGAAAGTTAGCAAGGTGGTCGAGCAGTCCGACCCTTCCGATTATGTCTTTTGCGTCAAGGGCATCCTTTGATATTTCCGAAACAAGCTTCACGTTTTCATATACGGTCAGCGTCGGAATCAGGTTATAAAACTGGAAAACGAATCCGACTGATTGAGCCCGGTAATCCGCCAGCTCATTATCTGTGAGTTTTGAAATATCGGTTCCGGAAACCGTGATTGTCCCCTCGTCAGGGCTGTCAAGCCCACCGAGAAGGTTCAGAAGCGTGCTCTTTCCGGCACCGGACGGACCGAGGATAACTACAAACTTTCCCTCATCGAGCGAAAAACTGACTTTATCCAGCGCTCTCAACTCATGGTCGCCGTTTCTGTATATCTTTGACACATTTTCAAATTTAACAACTGACATTTTCTTCCTCTTTTGCAAATAAAAACCCGGGAGCAGGGGCTCTTCCACATCGATTGTAAGCCGCCTGTTCCCGGGCTGAATTATTATTTCTTATTCACACCGCAGGAGCATCCCATTTTACAGGCCGCGCAGTTTCCCGTGCAGCCGCCCGGGTTTTTCTTTTTTTCTCTGACAAGAGAGAACACGGCGGCTCCGATTACAATTAACACGACAGCTATCGTTATGATCGTTACCGCGTTTTCTGCAATCCATGCAAACATAATGTCACGCTCCTTTCCGGTCTGCTCAGACGCCTACCTTGCGGGTAAGTCTGGTGGCCTCTTTGTATTTCTTAAAGAACAGCATATAGATCATGATGCCGAGCAGGGCAAACGCCGCAATGAGACTTATGACGTTCACCACAGTTCCCGCGCCTGTCGCAAGATTGCCTGTAAACAGATTGCCAAACTGGTTGATCATAAGGGCGATTGCGTAGGCAAAGCCGCATTCATAGGCAATGGCAAACCATGTCCATCTTCTGTTGTTCATCTCGCGCTTAATGGCGCCGATAGCAGCAAAGCACGGGGCGCAGAGCAGGTTGAACACCAGGAACGAGAAGCCCGCTATATGAGGCACTGCGAATGACGCCTCGATGCCTGCCCAGTCGCCGTACAAGATTCCCATCGTGCCGACGATGTTTTCCTTTGCAACAAGGCCTGTGACGGACGCGACGGCTGCTTTCCAGTTGCCCCAGCCGAGAGGCGCAAAAATCCATGCGATACCCTTGCCGATATAGGCGAGGATTGAGTATTCCATTTCTTCCTCGGAAAGCATACCGAACGAGCCGTCCACCCATCCGAAGAAGGAAGTGAACCAGACAACGATAGTGGAAAGCAGGATGATCGTTCCGGCCTTCTTGATGAAGGACCAGCCGCGCTCCCAGGTGGAACGCAGAACGTTCTTAATTGTAGGCAGATGATATGCGGGAAGCTCCATAACGAACGGGGCGGGATCTCCGGCAAATCTCTTTGTTTTTTTAAGCATAACGCCGGATACGATTATCGCCGCCATGCCGATAAAATACGCCGAAACAGCCACCCACGGAGATTTTCCGAACAGTGCGCCGGCAATCATTGCGATAAACGGAAGCTTCGCTCCGCAGGGGATAAATGTGGTCGTCATAATAGTCATGCGGCGGTCGCGCTCGTTTTCAATCGTTCTGGATGCCATGATGCCGGGAATGCCGCAGCCGGTGCCGACCAGCATCGGGATAAAGGATTTTCCTGACAGGCCGAATTTTCTGAAAATACGGTCAAGTACAAAGGCGATACGCGCCATATAGCCGCAGCCCTCAAGGAAAGCCAGCATCAGGAACAGAACCAGCATCTGCGGAACAAATCCGAGCACCGCACCGACGCCGGCCACGATGCCGTCCTGAATCAGTCCGTAGAGCCATTCGGGGACGAGGGCGTGTCCTTCGTCGTCAAGCAGTGCCTTGTCAATCAACGCCGGAACGCCGGGAACCCAGACGCCGTCATCGGCGGGATCGGGCTCGTCAAAGCCGTTTTCCTCAAAATATGCAACGCCCTCTATGAAGGTCATGCCGTTAGTCTCGTTCTCGTCGGCATCCTTCGGAACCGTATCATAATAAACTGTGACGTTCGAAACCTCGAGGGTTTCATCGTCCGCAACCTCAACCACGGCAGATGTCTCCGCTGTCGAAAATGCTTTTACTTCGGCAATGAGCGCATCTGCGTCGAACCCTTCGTCTTCAGTGTCAAACTCAAATCCGTAGGCAGCGAGGGCGTTTGTCGCGGCGTCGTACTCTTCCGTCTTTTCTTCATAAGCACTGCCGCCGATTCCGAACAGATGATAACCATCTCCGAACAGACCATCGTTCGCCCAGTCGGTGGCGGCCGTTCCTACCGTCACCATTGCGATATAATAAACCAGGAACATCACGGCGGCGAAAATCGGAAGACCGAGCCATCTGTTAGTAACAACCTTGTCGATTTTGTCGCTCTTTGTCAGCTTTTTCTCACTCTTCTTTTTGTAACAGGTCTTTATGACCGTCGCAATATATACGTATCTTTCGTTGGTAATGATGCTTTCCGCATCGTCGTCCAGCTCTTTTTCGGCCAGCTTTATGTCGTTTTCAATGTGCGAAAGCACGTCGGCGCTGAGGTCCAGTTTTTCAAGCACCTTTTCATCGCGTTCAAAAATTTTGACCGCGTACCACCTCTGCTGCTCTTCGGGCATATCATGAACAACAGCTTCCTCGATATGAGCAAGCGCGTGCTCCACCGGTCCGGAAAAGCTGTGCTGGGGAATGGTTTTTCCGCTTTTTGCTGCCTTGATCGCCGCTTCCGCCGCCTCGCTGATGCCCGTTTCCCTCAGCGCGGAAATCTCCACGACGGGGCAGCCGAGCTGACGCGAAAGCTCGGAGATATTGATCTTGTCGCCCTCTTTTTTCACGATATCCATCA
>JAFTAU010000049.1 GCA_017455435.1 Lachnospiraceae bacterium
TCGCTATGGCTCGGTCTCGCTAAGTGCCGGCCTCGCATGAGTTTCCGCCTGTTATATATTTAACCTCACTGATTTCATATTATAGAAGTAGCTTGCAAGCATTGTAACAGGCAGTATACAAAAACGGCTCTGCTTTTTACTCCGAGAGCATCCGCTAAAAAACAAGGAGGAACAGCATGTTTGAAATTCTCGAAAGAAAAGAACTGAATCCCACGGTCACATGGATAAACATCAAAGCCCCGTACGTTGCCCGCAAGGCCGAGCCCGGACAGTTTATCATTCTCCGCGTGGACGAAGACGGCGAGAGAGTGCCCTTTACCATTGCGGAGTATGACCGCGAGGCGGGCACCGTCGGAATTATTTTTCAGATAGTGGGAGCCAGCACCGAAAAGCTCAACCACAAAATGGTGGGCGACAGCCTTGCCGATGTGGTGGGACCGCTCGGTCAGCCCTCAGAGCTCGAAGGGCTCAAAAAAGTTGCCGTGGTCGGCGGCGGCGTAGGTTGCGCGATTGCCTATCCCATCGCGAAAAAACTTCATGAGCTGGGTGCGGAGGTCCACTCCGTAGTCGGCTTCAGAAACAAGGACCTCGTGATTCTCGAAGACGAATTCAAAGCGGTTTCGGACACCGTGGTCATGATGACAGATGATGGCTCTTACGGAAAGCATGGTCTCGTCACCAATGGACTCGAAGAGTTGATTCTGGCAGGAAACGAGTACGATGAAGTCATCGTTATCGGCCCTGTTATCATGATGAAGTTCGTCTGCGGCGTCACCAAAAAATACGGCATAAAGACCATCATTTCCATGAACCCCATCATGATTGACGGAACAGGAATGTGCGGCGGCTGCCGTTTGACAGTCGGCGGCGAGACAAAATTCGCCTGCGTCGACGGCCCCGATTTTGACGGCCATCAGGTGGATTTCGACGAGGCTATGAGCCGCGGAAGCATTTATCACGATTTTGAACGTCACGCCTACGAAGAGGCCTGTAATCTTTTCAAAAAGGAGGTCAGGTAATCATGCCGAATATGCAGATGGAAAAAACCCCGATGCCTGAACAGGCGCCGGATGTCAGAAATAAGAATTTCAAAGAAGTTGCTCTCGGATATACCGCGGAGCAGGCCGTAAATGAAGCTGCCCGCTGCCTGAACTGCAAAACCCGTCCCTGCGTTGGCGGCTGCCCTGTCAATATCAAAATCCCGGATTTTATAGCCGAGGTCGCAAAGGGCAATTTTGAAGAAGCCTACAGGATTATCAATCAGGACAGCTCATTGCCCGCAGTCTGCGGACGCGTCTGCCCTCAGGAAAGTCAGTGCGAAAAATCCTGCGTGCGCGGGATAAAGGGCGAGCCGGTAGCTATCGGACGTCTTGAGAGATTCGTGGCGGATTATCACAACGCGAATTATACCGGTCAGCCGGAAAAACCCGTTTCAAACGGACACAAGGTGGCCGTCATCGGTGCCGGCCCCTCGGGACTTACCTGCGCTGGAGATCTGGCAAAGGCCGGATACGAAGTGACCGTGTTTGAGGCTCTTCATCTCGCCGGCGGCGTGCTGGTTTACGGCATTCCCGAATTCCGTCTTCCCAAGAGCATTGTCGCGAAAGAAGTCGAGACGCTGAAGGCTCTCGGCGTAAAGGTGATTACCGATGTTGTGGTCGGCAGATCCATTACCATAGATGAGCTCATGGAGGACGAGGGCTTTGAGGCTGTATTCATTGGCTCGGGCGCCGGACTGCCTTCCTTTATGAAGATTCCCGGAGAGTCGCTCAAGGGCGTTTATTCCGCAAACGAATTCCTCACCCGCGTCAATCTCATGAAAGCCTACAAAGACGGCTCCGACACGCCTATCATGCACGGAAAACGCGTGGCCGTGGTCGGCGGCGGAAACGTTGCCATGGATGCGGCCCGCAGCGCAAAGCGTCTCGGCGCGGAAGAGGTCTATATTGTCTACCGCCGCAGCGAGGCGGAGCTTCCCGCCCGTGCTGAGGAAGTCCACCACGCAAAGGAAGAGGGCATTATCTTTAAGATTCTTACCGCCCCTACCGAAATACTCGGCACCAGCGGACTGGAAGATCGCATGGCTAATGGATTTGTCTGCGGAATGAAGTGCGTCAGGATGGAACTGGGAGAACCCGATGCTTCCGGACGCCGCCGTCCCCAGGTCATAGAGGGCTCCGATTTTGAGATGGATGTGGATGTGGTCATTATGGCCATCGGTACCTCGCCGAACCCGCTCATCCGCTCCACCACAAAGGGCCTCGAAACCAACAAGCACGGCTGCATAGTCACAAACGGCGAGGAAGGACTCACCAGCCGTGAGGGCATCTACGCCGGCGGCGACGCCGTCACAGGCGCTGCAACCGTCATTCTCGCCATGGGTGCCGGCAAACAGGCCGCCGCAGCAATAGATAAATACATTCAGGCGAAGTAAGCTGTATAGCATCAATACTAAAAGAGGTAGAGCCAGGCGACTCTGTCTCTTTTTTTCAAGGTGATTTTTCCACCGCCTTCGCCAACCGGAGAAAACCGCCCTGCGGGCTGTCGAGGCTTATTTCTAAACAAAATATTAAAACCGGAAAAATGCTATAAATTCGTGTTTTTTCGGTTGACTTTTTATAGGGGCGAATGTATTATGTACACAGATGTTAGCACTCTGTATATTTGAGTGCTAACAAATTTGCGGGAGGAAATGATAATGGAGCTGGATAGCAGAAAAAAAGCCATTCTTTACGCTATCATCCGTAATTATCAGGAGAGCGGAGAGCCGGTGGGCTCACGCACCATTTCAAAGCTGTCCGAGCTGTCCGTTTCACCGGCCACCATCCGAAACGAGATGGCGGATCTGGAGGAAATGGGACTTATCATTCAGCCGCACACCTCGGCCGGACGCATTCCCACGGACAAGGGCTACAGGCTGTACGTTGACGAGCTCATGAAAGAAGAGCGTCACCTTCCGTCCGCCCCGTCGGAGGACATGCTCCTGCGCCGCGTGGACAGGGTGGAAGAGCTCCTGATGCAGATGGCAAAGCTTCTCGCAGCCAATACCAGGTATGCCACGATGATTACCGGCCCGTCATACTCGGGCACAAAGCTTAAATACATCCAGCTTTCGCCCATGGACGCCGGAAAACTCCTCGCCGTAATAGTCCTGGACGGAAACATAATCAAAAACAACGTCTTTGACATAGGCGAAAACCTTTCGGATGAGGAAATACTGAAGCTCAATCTTCTTCTGAACAACAACCTGAACGGGCTTTGCCTGGAGGAGATTAATCTCGGCATCATCAGCCGCATAAAAGAACAGTCCGGCGCTCATGAGGACATCGTTTCAAAGGTTCTGGACGCCGTCGCGGACGCGATAGGCACCGAGGAAAAACCTCATGTTTACACCAGCGGCGCCAGAAATATTTTCCGCTATCCGGAGCTGTCCGGCGGAGATACGGCCAGCGAGATTATCAGCACCCTGGAGGAAAAGGAAGACCTGTCAGTAGTCTTGTCCGGCCCTCCCGGACTGACGGACAAGCACGACATTCAGGTATATATCGGAGACGAGGTCCCGGTAGAGTCCATGAAAGACTGCAGCGTGGTCACCGCTACCTATGAACTGGAAAACGGCGTTCAGGGAAAGATAGGCATTATCGGACCGAAACGCATGGACTACGAAAAAGTTGTCGCCACAATAAAGGACACGATGAACCAGCTTGATACAATATTTAAAAAACAGGACGGAGAACAGTAAATGAGTAAAAAGAACAAAAAAGAGCCGGAGAAAAAGCCGCAGGACGCCGCCGTAAACAGCGAGGCGGAGCAGGCTGAGGAGCAGGCGGCTGAACAGCCCGACGCAGAGGATACCGAAAAAAAGCCGGATCCCCTTCAGGCACAGATAGAAGAGCTTGATGACAGATTAAAGCGCACCATGGCGGAGTTTGACAACTACCGCAAGCGCACCGAAAAAGAAAAAGCGAGCCGCTTTGAAATGGGACAGCGCAGTGTGGTCGAAAAGCTTCTTCCGATAGCGGACATCTTCGAAAAGGGTCTTGGCTCTCTTGATGAAGAGGCACTCTCCCAGCCATTCGCTCAGGGCATGGAGCAGACGCACAGGCAGCTCGCGGATATGCTTTCGTCGCTCGGCGTCGCCCCCATAGAGGCCGTCGGAACGCCCTTTAATCCGGACTTTCACAATGCGGTCATGCATGTGGAGGACGGAGAGCAGCCGGACAACACCGTCATCGAAGAATTCCAGAAGGGCTATACGATGAACGGCACTGTTATCAGATACAGCATGGTAAAAGTAGCAAATTAATACAATCAACATAGATTCAGGAGGGAAAAATCATGAGTAAGATTATAGGAATCGATTTAGGAACAACCAATAGCTGCGTAGCGGTTATGGAAGGCGGAAAGCCCACCGTCATAGCCAATACAGAGGGCGTTCGCACAACGCCGTCAGTAGTTGCCTTTTCAAAGACGGGCGAACGTCTTGTGGGCGAGCCCGCAAAGCGTCAGGCTGTCACAAATGCTGACAGAACCATCTCTTCAATAAAGAGAGAAATGGGCACCAATTTCAAGGTAACCATCGATGACAAAAAGTACACGCCCCAGGAAATCTCGGCAATGATTCTTCAAAAGCTCAAAGCCGATGCAGAAAGCTATCTCGGTGAAAAGGTAGGTGAGGCCGTCATTACCGTTCCCGCATACTTTAATGATGCTCAGCGCCAGGCCACAAAGGACGCCGGAAAGATTGCCGGTCTGGACGTAAAGCGTATCATCAACGAGCCTACAAGCGCTGCGCTGGCTTACGGCCTTGACAATGAAGGCGAGCAGAAGATTATGGTCTACGACCTCGGCGGCGGCACGTTCGATGTATCCATCATAGAAATCGGCGACGGCGTTATCGAAGTTCTCGCTACAAACGGCGATACCAGACTGGGCGGAGATGACTTTGACAACAAGCTCGTGGACTACATGCTCTCCGAGTTCAAAAAGGCCGAAGGCGTGGACCTTTCCAATGACAAGATGGCCATGCAGAGGCTCAAAGAAGCTGCAGAAAAAGCCAAAAAAGAGCTTTCCACCGCGACTACCACGAACATCAACCTGCCTTTCATCACGGCTACGAACGAAGGACCCAAGCATTTTGATATGACTCTTACCAGAGCCAAATTCGACGAGCTGACACACGATCTCGTGGAAAAGACGGTCATTCCGGTAAACAATGCGCTTAAGGACGCAGGCCTCTCCTCCTCCGACATCGACAAGGTTATCCTTGTCGGCGGGTCTACCCGTATCCCCGCCGTACAGGACAAGGTCAAAGCCCTCACCGGCAAAGAGCCCAACAAGAGCCTCAACCCCGATGAGTGCGTAGCAATCGGCGCTGCCATCCAGGGCGGAAAGCTGGCCGGCGATGCCGGTGCAGGTGAGATTCTGCTGCTCGATGTTACGCCTCTGTCTCTTTCCATCGAGACTATGGGCGGCATTGCCACCAGACTCATTGAGAGGAATACCACAATTCCTACGAAGCACAGTCAGGTATTCTCCACGGCGGCAGACAACCAGACCGCTGTCGATATCAACGTCCTCCAGGGCGAAAGACAGTTTGCCAGAGACAATAAATCCCTCGGCCAGTTCAGGCTGGACGGCATCCCGCCCGCACGCCGCGGTGTTCCGCAGATCGAGGTTACATTTGATATAGATGCGAACGGCATTGTAAACGTATCCGCAAAGGATCTCGGCACCGGAAAGGAACAGCACATCACCATCACTGCGGGTTCCAACATGTCCGAAGACGACATCAACAAGGCCGTCAAGGAAGCTGCAGAGTTTGAGGCGGCTGACAAGAAGCGCAAAGAAGGAATCGATGCTCTCAATGACGCGGACGCTTTCGTATTCCAGACCGAAAAGGCAATGGAAGAGGTTGGCGACAAGCTCGATGCCGGTCTTAAGGGACAGGTGGAGACAGACCTGGCCGCCCTCAAAGAAAAGGTCGAGGCAGCCAGAGGCGCCGACGAGCTTTCCGATGACCAGATCAGAGGTCTTAAAGAAGGCAGAGAGGCTCTCGAAAAGAGCGCGCAGACTCTGTTCACAAAGATGTACGAGAATATGCAGGCTGCTCAGGGCGCTGCAGGAGCCGGACCGGAGCCCGGAGCAGGAGCCGGAGGCGCTGACGACGATGTCGTAGACGCAGACTTCAAAGAAGTTTAAACGTTTTTCTTACAATCAATTATTACGTGCGCGGGCGACCTTTTTCGGGCCGCCCGACGGTGCGTTAAAAAAAGCTTTTCAATACTATGTATAAGAGGACACGAATATGGCTGAGAAAAGAGACTATTACGAGGTACTCGGAGTAGGAAGGGACGCTGACGAAGCGGCTCTGAAAAAAGCATACAGAAATCTCGCAAAAAAATATCATCCCGACACCCATCCGGACGACAAGGAAGCCGAGGCAAAATTCAAAGAGGCTTCCGAGGCCTATGCCGTGCTTTCGGACGCTGAAAAACGCAGGCAGTACGATCAGTTCGGTCATGCCGCTTTTGAAAACGGCGGAGCGGGAGCCGGAGGCGGATTTGATTTTTCCGGATTTGATTTTGGAGGGTTCGGCGATATTTTTGGTGATTTATTCGGCGGCTTCGGAGGGCGCAGATCTTCCGGCAGACCTAATCAGCCTATGCAGGGAGCGAATCTTCGCACCTCAATCAGACTTACCTTTGAAGAAGCTGTGTTTGGCTGCGAAAAAGAGATTCGCATAAACACCCGGGACGAGTGCGAGCACTGCCGCGGTACCGGTGCAAAGGAAGGTACAAAGCCCGAAAAATGTACTGCCTGCGGAGGCAGCGGGCAGGTTGTCTCTCAGCAGCAGTCTATTCTCGGCATGATGCGCAGCGTCAGGGACTGCCCCACCTGCCGCGGCAAAGGCACTGTTATAAAAGAAAAATGCCAGTACTGCCACGGCACGGGCTATACTTCATCCTCAAAACTGATAAAGGTCTCGGTTCCTGCGGGTATCGACGACGGGCAGAGCATCCGTATCCGTGAAAAGGGCGAGCCCGGCATAAACGGCGGCCCCAGAGGAGACCTCCTTGTCGAAGCCGTAGTGTCCGGCAGCAGATTTTTCTCCAGGGAGGGAACGAATATCTTTTCGACATGTGAAATATCCATGGCGCAGGCCGCTCTCGGAGACAAGATCCGCATAAAGACCGTGGACGGAGAGGTGGAATACGACCTCGCTCCCGGAACTCAGCCCGGCAGCCGCATCAGGCTGAGGGGCAAGGGCGTTCCTTCTCTCCGTGACAAGACCCTTCGCGGAGATCATTATGTTACCTTCGCTGTAAAGATTCCGGAGAAGCTGAATGACAGGCAAAAGAGTGCTCTGCTGGCATTTGACGAGGCCATGGGCGGCACCGTGGGTTCGCCATCCGGCGAGGCCAAAGGACTTTTCGGCAGAAAAAAATAAACGAGGTTTTGACAAATGGTCTGGAAAAAATTTACCATAGATACTACACCGGAGGCGGTTGACTTTATCAGTCAGGCACTTTCGGAATGCGGAGTCGAGGGCATAGAGATAGAGGACGGCATACCGCTTACCGAGGAGGAACTCGGCGAAATGTTTGCGGACGTTGTACCGGATTTTCCGGAGGGCGACGGCAGTGCAAAGGTTCATTTTTATCTGGACGGAGATCTGACGGATACGGCGCTTGCAAAGTTCCTTTCCAATATCAGCGATGCGCTGGAGACTGTCCGCGTGATTACCGACGCCGGCTCTCTCGAGATTACCGCCGGCGAAACCGATGACGCTGACTGGCTGAACAACTGGAAACAGTACTTCCATCCGTTTGCAATCGATGATGTGATAATAAAACCCACATGGGAAGACCTTCCGAATGACTGCGGAGACAAGCTCCTGATTTCCATCGATCCGGGAGCCGCCTTCGGGACGGGATCGCACGAGACCACAAAGCTCTGCATCAGGGCTATCAGAAAGTATTTAAAAGCCGGAGACAGAGTTCTCGACATCGGAACCGGCAGCGGCATTTTATCTATCGTTGCCCTAAAGTCCGGCGCGTCTTTTGCTCTCGGAACGGATCTGGATCCGTGTGCGGTTACGGCCGCACATGAAAACGCCGCAGTCAACGGCCTTTCAGATGATGGTTTTGAAATAGTCGCCGGAAATATCATCGATGATCCGGAGATAAAGCGCCGCGTCGGCGACGGTTATGACATGGCGGTCGCAAATATTCTGGCTCCCGCGATAATACTGCTTCAAAAGGAGATTCCGCCTCATCTAAAAGGTGGCGCGATATTTATAGTTAGTGGTATAATAGATACAAAAGAAAACGAAGTAAAACAGGCCTTTGCCGAAAATCCGGCATGGGAATTTGTTGACGGGGAAAAGGATGGAGAATGGGTTTCCCTGGTATACAAAAAGAGGAGAGATTAAGTGGCACAAAAAAGAAAAACCACCAAAAACACTTCAAAAAGGCGGGCTTCCGGATCGGGGAAGCAGTCCGGATCACTTAAAAAAGAGATAGGCATACTGGTCACTGCGCTTGTATGCATATTGCTGTTTTTAGGCGTCCTTGACGTTGCCGGCAGCCTTGGCAGCGCTGTTCATACAGTTATATGCGGGCTTTTCGGCGCGATGGGATATGTGTTCCCGTTTATTCTCGGGGCTTCGGTGATTTATCTTTTACTGAAATTTGACGAATACGGCGCTTCCGCCATTATGAAGATTCTGTGCGTTTTGTGCCTGTTCATCTGTCTTTGCGCCCTTTCAAGTCTGCTCGACAGCAGGACGGCTATGGGCAGCTATACGGCGGCCGAGTTTTACGAAAACGGAAAAACCGGCTTTAACGGCGGCCTCGTGGGCGGAGCGGTGTCATCGCTGCTGTATCCGCATATCGGGATTATCGCCAGCTATATTATTTTTGTTTTTCTGTTGCTGATATTCTTTATCCTGATTACCGGAAAATCATTTTTTGCGATGTTCAGGGGCAAAGGAGAAAGAGTAAAAGAGCGCGTCCGCGAGGATCGTGATTACGCCAGACAAAAACGTGAGATCAAAGATCAGGAGCGCCATCTTCGCCGTGAGGAAAAGCTGGCCGAAAGGCGTGAGCAGCTCGGACGCATGGGAAAGAGAGTTCCGGATGACGCTGTCGAAGATATCGATATGAAGGCCAACTCCGTAAAAGGAGCCGGCATAAAAGCGGCCACGCAGCAGGCGGCGGCAAGCGAAGCCGAGGCTGCGGAGCAAAAAGCCAGAGAAGAAGCCAGACGCTTTGCGGAGGACAGAAAGCTTACCATTCGCAGAGACAATGAAAAGACTTCGATTGATTTTTCGTCCGGGGCGGCCGCGCCGGACGGGGACGAGGCTGCAGCTCCTGAGACTGATATTCCGGCGCCGGTATCCGATAAAAAATCCGATTCACCTGTCGTAGATGTGGTAAACAGCTGGACAGACGCGCTTTCAAAGGATTATTACGAGGGCGGTGAGGACGTTCCGGATGAGATTATCGCTTCAGCCGATGAAGCCGATACTGTGAAGGCCAGTCAGAACACGCCTGCGGACAGCATCTGGGGTGAAAAAACCGACAGACAGAGCTCCTCCGGAGCGGTCTTTTCATCAGGCACCGCAGTCAGAAAACCGCGCCCCCGCATCAAAAAAAGTTACAGGCTTCCTCCGCTTTCTCTTTTGAACAGAGGGAAAAAGGCCGCTTTTGCCGGAAATAACGAACTAAAGGAAACAGCCGCAAAGCTTGAGCGCACACTCAGGGATTTCGGCGTGGGCGCCACTGTGGAGGACATCAGCTGCGGTCCCACCGTTACCAGATATGAATTAAAGCCGGATCAGGGAATAAAAATCAGCAGAATAGTCGCGCTTACAAATGATATAAAACTGTCACTGGCGGCGTCGGATATCAGAATTGAGGCTCCCATCCCCGGAAAATCCGCCGTGGGTATCGAAGTGCCTAATTCCGAAAACGCCACTGTCGCGCTCAGGGATATTCTCGAGAGCGACAAGTTCCAGAACGCAAAATCAAAGCTTACATTCGGTGTCGGAAAAGACATAGCCGGAGATTCCGTCGTTACAGACATTGCAAGGATGCCTCACCTTTTAATCGGCGGCGCGACAGGTTCCGGAAAATCCGTCTGCCTGAATACCATCATTATCAGTATTCTCACCAGAACCACGCCGGATGAGGTAAAGTTCATCATGATCGATCCAAAGCAGGTCGAACTGACGGTTTATCAGGGTATTCCGCACCTTCTTGTCCCTGTGGTCACTGATGCGAAAAAGGCCGCCGGTGCACTGAACTGGGGCGTTGCCGAAATGGATCAGAGATATACAAAGTTTTCCGCTCTCGGCGTAAGGGACCTTGCCTCTTACAATGAAAAAATCGTCGATCTTCAGGAGGAATACGACAGGACGGAGCATGAGCCGGACGAAGAGCGTCCCGAAAAGCTTCCGGAGCTGGTCATCATCATAGACGAAATGGCGGATCTTATGATGGTCGCTCCTCATGAAGTGGAGGACGCCATCTGCCGCCTGGCACAGCTTGCCAGGGCCGCGGGCATTCATATCGTACTTGCCACGCAGCGCCCGTCTGTCAAGGTCGTTACGGGTCTTATCAAGACCAATATCCCTTCAAAGATAGCCCTTGCTGTCGCTTCAGGGATAGATTCCCGTATCATCATAGATATGGTCGGCGCGGAAAACCTGCTCGGAAAGGGCGATATGCTCTTTGCGCCGCAGTGGCTTCCAAAGCCTGTCAGAATCCAGGGCGCTTTCGTCAGCGACGACGAGGTTACGGCGATAGTTGATTTCTGGAAGAATCAGAAAGACGAAAGCTACGAGGCAAAGCAAAAGGCCATCGCAAAGGAAATAGCCGTAAAGGGCGTATCCGGAGCGGATCCGGTGGTTTCCGAAGACGAAAATGACGAGCTTTTTGAAGCCTGCGGCAGATTTATTATCGAAAACGACAAGGCCTCGATAGGCAATCTGCAGAGACGGTTCAAAATAGGCTTTAACAGGGCCGCAAGGATAATGGATTCGCTTTCCGACGCCGGAGTGGTGGGTCCGGACGAGGGCAAAAAGCCCAGAGAAGTCCTGATGACAATAGAAGAGTTTGAGGAATATATAAACTCTCAAAACGAAATATAATCATCTCGGGCACCGTCCGGTTCGGACGGTGTCTGTGATAGAGACTCGGAGATACGGGATGAAACTTAAAAAACTTCTTAATGAATGTGAATACAGTCTTGTCAAAGGCTCTATAGACATAGAAATAAAAGATATTATTTATGATTCGCGTGCTGCCGCGCCGGATACGCTTTTTATATGCATTCCGGGCAGCAGAATTGACTCTCATGATTTTATCGGAGACGTGATAAAAGCGGGCTGCCGCGCGATTGTTGTGTCACGCGATGTAGAGGTGAGCGGCGATGTAACGCTGATTCGTGTATCTGATCCCAGGCTGACTCTCGCCCTCGCCTCCTGTGCGCTGTTTGACTATCCGTCGAAAAAAATGAAGATGGTCGGAATAACCGGCACAAAAGGTAAAACCACCACTTCATATATGATAAAAGCCATTCTCGAGGCCGCCGGAAAGAAGACCGGACTTATCGGAACGAACGGAATAATAATCGGTGAAGAGCATTTCGAAACAAAAAACACCACGCCGGAATCCTACGAGCTGCAAAAATATTTTGCAAAAGCTGTTTCGGCAGGGTGCGAATACATGATTATGGAGGTGTCGTCCCAGGGTCTGAAAATGAACCGGGTTTCGGGAATTGTCTTTGATATCGGCATTTTTATGAACATCACGCCCGACCACATCGGAAAGGACGAGCACGCGGATTTTGAAGAATACCTTTACTGGAAATCAGTCCTTCTGACCCGCTGCAAAAAGGGTCTTGTAAATGCCGATGATCCGCATTTTTCCGAAATGATAAAAGGTCATACCTGCGAGCTTTTTACGTATGGTCTGGATGGCCCGCGGGACTTTAGAGCGGAGGACGCCTGCGAGCTTCACGAAGCGGGATTTATGGGCACGAAATACATTTTTTCCGGCAGAGAAAAATACGAGACCATGCTCGGGATTCCCGGAGGATTTAATGTATACAATGCGCTTGCGGCCGCGGCGACGGCGGAGCTTCTCGGCATCAAAAAGGAAGCGGTGACGGATGCGCTCAGAACCGTCAGGGTAAACGGCAGAATGCAGCTTGCATATGTGGGCGAAAAATTCAGCGTGATTATTGACTATGCGCACAACGGAGTCAGTGCAAACAGCATGCTGCGTACGCTCAGAAGCTACAATCCGCGCCGGCTTGTTGTAGTCTTTGGCTGCGGCGGTGACAGAGACCCTCACCGCAGGTATGAAATGGGCGAAGCAGTCGGGAGATTGGCCGATTTTGCCGTTATTACAAATGACAATCCGCGTTTTGAGGATCCGGCAAATATAATCAAAGACATTCATGTCGGCCTTGACCCCACGGGCTGCGAGTATATCGAGATTCCGGACAGACCGGAAGCTATAGCTTATGTGATGGAAAACGCCCATCAGGGCGACGTGATTGCCATTATCGGAAAGGGACACGAGGACTATCAGGAGGTCAGAGGCGTCAGGACGCATTTGTCAGACGCGGAAGAGGTTCAGAAAAACATAGTCCGGCTCGGTTTATAAAAATGGAAAACATCTGCGTAAAAGATATTCTGAAAGCCACCGGGGGAAAGCTCCTGTGCGGCAGTGAAAACACCATTGTCAGTAAAATGGCTGTGGACTCCCGCAAAATTGAAAGCGGAGATTTGTACGTCCCCATTATAGGTGAAAAGACGGACGGACATCTGTATATTGATTCCGCCTTTAAAAACGGCGCTGCTGCGGCGCTGACCGGCCGCGATATGCCGCTCCGTGCAGACGGAAAGGCTCTTGTGCGTGTAGAGGACACCATGGAGGCTCTCAGGAATATCGGCCATTATCTCAGAGGCGGCATGAAAATGCCTTTTGTGGGCATTACCGGCAGCGTCGGGAAGACGACCACCAGGGAAATGACGGTCTGTGCGCTCTCGGCTGTAAAAAGCGTCACCTCAACATCCGGAAACAGCAACAGCCAGATAGGAGTTCCGCTCACCCTCTCCATGCTTGATCCGAATGCCGACATTGCCGTTATGGAGTTCGGAGTCAGTGAGCCCGGAGAAATGTCAAAAATCGCGTCTATTGGCCGCCCGGACATAGCCTTAATCACAAATATCGGCGTGTCTCACATAGAAAATCTCGGCTCGCGTGAAGGCATTCTGGGGGAAAAGTTGCACATCACCGACGGCTTTGATGAGCACGGTACTTTGTTTGTAAACGGAGATGACCCGCTTCTCAGAAATCTGAAAGGCAGTCTGCCATTTAATGTATTTACCTACGGACTATCCGAGGGCTGTGATATCATGGCGTCGGATATTAATGCCGGCGGCGCACAAAGCTGTTTTTCGGTCAGCTTTCCCGGTAATATGTCTTCCGCCCCGGTTCGGGTGCGCCTGTCGGTTCCGGGAAAGCATATGATATTAAACGCTCTTGCGGCGCTTTCCGTATGCGCCTTATCCGGACTTGATCTGAAACTCTGCGCAAAAAAACTGGAAACCTTTTCCGGCTTTGAGCGCCGCCTTCAGATAAAGGAGCTTGACGGCTTCACCCTGATAGACGATTCCTACAACGCCAGCCCCGATTCGGCAAAGGCAGCTCTTGACGTTCTGGGAGGAACCGGCTGTGGCGGCAGAAAGATTGCAGTACTGGCCGATATGCTGGAGCTCGGCGAAAACGCGCCGCTTTATCACAGGCAGGTGGGAGAGCATGCAGTAAAGGTCAGACCCGATATCGTAATTACTATCGGAGAGCTTTCGCGTAATATAGCGGAAGCGACGAAGGCTGCCGGAATTGAGACGTATATCTGCGAGGACAACGCCGGCGCGACAGAAACGCTTCGCGGGCTGATTCGCAGAGGCGATACCGTGCTGCTCAAAGGCTCAAACGGAATGAAGCTGAATGAAATCGTAAAAGCCGCGGAGGGATTTAGGGCTTGAAATATGCAGGAGTAATAGTTGACATATCGCTTCAAAAACTGGATCGCGTCTTTGATTACGCGGTTCCTGAAGCTCTGCAGCCGGAGACTGCATCCGGCGTCAGAGTGCGCGTGCCTTTCGGCGGAAGGGAGCTGACAGGTTACGTGCTCGAGGTTTCGGACACTACAAAGCTGCCCGCCTCAAAAATCAAAAGCATTATTTCCATAGAAGAAAAATCTGTTCCCATAGATTCTGAATTGATTGAGATGGCTGAATTTATGAAAAACCGCTACGGCTGTACGCTTAATCAGGCCTTAAAAACGGTTCTTCCGTAAAAAATAAAAATAACGAAAAGAACGACCAGAGTAGCACAGACGCCAGTCACAAGTGCTGCGGCCCCGGATCCTCAGCTGACCGAAAATCAAAAAGAAATATCCCGCCGGATACTGTCCCGCTTTCCGAGGACGGCATTGATTCACGGAATCACCGGCAGCGGAAAAACCAGGATTTATATGGAGCTGATCGACAAAATAATTGCCGAAAAAAAGCAGGCCATTTTGCTGATTCCGGAAATATCACTCACACTTCAAAACCTGAACATTTTTTATTCAAAATACGGTGAGAGGGTGGGGATTATCAATTCCAGACAGTCCGCGGGCGAAAAATACGATATAGTCGAAAAAGCCGCTCACGGTGGAATTGATTTGATTATCGGTCCGCGCTCCGCCGTGTTTGCGCCATTTCCGTCGCTGGGGCTGATTATCGTGGACGAAGAGCACGAAAGTGCTTATTTTTCGGAAACCATCCCCAGGTACAAAACCGTAGAGGTGGCGGAAAAACGCGCTCAGATAGCCGGAGCGGGGCTGGTTCTCGGTTCGGCCACGCCCCTTATGGAGGATTACAAAAAAGCCCTTTCGGGAAAGTATGATCTTTATACACTAAAAGAACGCGCTGTAAGCGGCAGCCGTCTTCCTGCGGTGCATATAGTGGATCTGCGGGAGGAGCTTCGGGTCGGAAACAAGACAGTATTCAGCCGCGAGCTCGCCGCCGCGATTCGCGACAGGCTCGACAAAAAAGAACAGACGATGCTGTTTTTAAACAGGCGCGGCTACGCGGGGTTCGTTTCGTGCAGAGCCTGCGGCTATGTAATCAAATGCCGTCACTGCGATGTTTCGCTAAAGGCTCATTACGGCGGACGGCTCGTTTGCCATTACTGCGGCTATGAAGAAAAAATGCCGCAAGTCTGCCCGTCGTGCGGCCAAAAAAAAATCGGCGCGTTCGGGCTCGGTACAGAGCAGGTGGAGAGCATGGTCGGGCAGTATTTCCCGGATGCGAGAGTCCTTCGTATGGACACCGACACCACGAGCGGCAAGGCGGGACACAGCAGAATAATAGACAGCTTTGCAAAGGGCAAAGCCGATATTCTGATCGGCACTCAGATGATAGTAAAGGGGCACGATTTTCCCGGTGTTACGCTGGTGGGCGTGATTGCCGCGGACTTGTCGCTTTATTCAAACGATTTCAGAGCGTCGGAGCGGACGTTCCAGCTTCTTACACAGGCCGCAGGACGCGCCGGCAGAGGAGACAAGGAGGGGCTGGTCATCATTCAGACCTATAACCCCGACAATCCCACTATACTTATGGCCTCAAAACAGGATTATGAAAGCTTTTATGCCGACGAAATCAAATACAGGAGCCTCCTGGATTACCCGCCTGCCGGAGCGATGCTCAGCGTTCTTCTGACAAACGAATCAGAGAGCGAGGTGTGGTCGGAGACTGATTATGTTCTGGAAATGATTCGAAAGCGCTACTCGGGGCGGGAATTAAAAATCATAGGTCCGTCCGATGCCGGCATAAAAAAGATTCAGGACAGATACAGACGTGTATTTTTTATAAAATATCCCGATGAAGAATTGTTAAAAGAAATTCAAAATGTTATTATAAAAGAGCCTTTATCTTCATTGATTCAGGCAGATGTTTTATAAATTGCCGGAGGTATTGCCATGGCGATCAGAACAATCAGAGAGGCGGGAGACGAGATCCTGCGGGGCAGCGCAAAGCCTGTCACGGAGATGACACCCCGGATTTCTGCCGCTATCAGCGACATGTACGAAACCATGTACGATGCCGCAGGAGTGGGTCTGGCTGCTCCTCAGATCGGCATCAGAAAAAGGTTTTTTGTGGTGGATGTTCCGGATGAGGACGGCAGTTCTCACAAATATACCATGATTAATCCCGAAATCCTCGAAACCTCGGGGGAGCAGGAAGGGTTTGAAGGCTGCCTGTCCGTGCCCGGAAAACACGGAACAGTGATTCGCCCCATGCGTGTCAGGGTGCGTGCGCAGGGAGAAGATATGCAGTGGTATGAGGTGGAGGCCGAAGGACTGCTGGCCAGAGCCATTCTCCACGAAAACGACCATCTAAACGGTATTTTATATACCGATCTGGTAAAGGGCGAGCTGCTTGACAACGACGAAGAGGAAGAATAGCCTTGATGAGAAACAGGCGCAGTTTCAAAATTCTTATGCTTTCGTTGTGCTTTGCGGTTTGCTTTGCAATTATCGCATTGACAGGCGCGGCGGTTGCGGGCGGAAACGAAATTGAACTTCCTACGGTTACTTTTGATTCCTCACAGGGGGGCTTTTACGGAGATACGGACTATTTTCTGCCGGGAGATATGAACGGCGATGAAAAGACGGACGAAAAAGATGCGGAGTATTTTTTGATGTATCTGTACTTCCCGGAACAGTATCCGATTGAGGATCAAAAACTGGATCTCAACGGTGACGGGTTTGTAACAGACGCCGACGTAGCGTACCTTCTCTGCTATCTAAAAGACAGCGACAGTTTTCCGATAGCCGAAAGTACTGTTTACGAAGGCGACGAGAGCGGCGGGAGAAGCTGACCGGCTTTTCCCCACTTGATTGAAACGGAGACAAAATGAAGATCAGAACAATTGCCATAATCGCCGCAGCAGCGCTGATACTGATTTTTGCCGAAGCAGCCGCGGCAAAAGACGGCTCTCTTTCACTGTCTGTCTGCACAGATGACGGAAAGATGATAAAAGGTCAGGATGCCAAGGTTGATCTCCTGCTTGGCAAAGCGACGGAGGCGACGTCCGGTGCTTTCTCTGTCACGACGAAGCAGGGAATAACAGTAAAAGAAGTTGTCTGGAATATTGAAAATGTGAGCTTCAAACCATTTGATTCCGATACTAACTGCGGAGCATTTCTTAACGAAATTGTTAACGGTACTGCTGCGAGAAAGCCCATTTCGGGCAACGTTCTTACACTCACCGTAAGCGTTTCGGGGAATCTGTCCGGGACGGTTAATAATGCGATAGAACTGGAGCTTACCCTGGGGGACAGCACACTGCCGAACGAAGAAGAAACAGTATTTTGCGAAACGGTTTCACTTAGTGTTGAAATAATGAATTCGCCTCATAATACCGTCTTAAAGGACGCGGCAGACGGAAAATGGTATTACTACAGCGACGGCGCCAGGGACATGAGTTTTACCGGTTTTGCCGAAAATGTGAACGGCCGCTGGCGCGTCGAAAACGGAACGGTTGATTTTGATTACTCCGATGTCGCGAAGGATAAAGGAGAATGGAGATATTACAAGGACGGAAAGTGGCAGAAGACCGCAGAGACTGTCGCCAAAAATTCAAACGGCTGGTGGTATATAAAAAGCGGAGTCGTTCAGTTTGACGTCACGAGCGTGGTAAAACGCGCTGATAATGCCACCTGGTGGTATGTAAAGGGCGGCAAGGTTCAGTTTGACGTCACGAGTGTGGTAAAACGCGCAGACAACGGCACCTGGTGGTATGTAAAGGGCGGCAAGGTTCAGTTTGACGTCACGAGCGTGGTAAAACGCGCAGACAACGGCACCTGGTGGTACGTAAAGAATGGTCAGGTACGGTTTGACGAAACCGGAATTGTGAAGCGCGTCGACAACGGCACACGGTGGTATGTCAAAAAAGGCCAGGTGCAGTTTGATTATTCCGGAACCGTAGAATATAACGGAAAGACCTATACCATAAAAAAAGGAAAAGTAGTTTAAGGAGTATGTAGTTATGACAAAAATCCGCACGAGATACGCGCCCAGTCCCACAGGCAGAATGCATGTAGGAAATCTCAGAACGGCGCTGTACGCCTATCTGATAACCCGCCACGCGGGAGGCGATTTTATTCTGCGCATCGAGGATACCGATCAGGAAAGGTATTTTGAAGGCGCGGTCGATATTATCTATCGCACTCTCGAAAAGACCGGACTCGACTATGATGAGGGACCGGACAAGGACGGCGGCGTGGGTCCGTATGTCCAGTCTGAGCGCATGAAGACCGGCATATATATGAAATACGCGCTTCAGCTCGTAGAAAAGGGCGAGGCATACTACTGCTTCTGCGACAAGGAACGTCTGGAACGGCTGCACGCGGAAGCGGCGGATGGAGAGGTCGCGAAATACGACAAGCATTGCCTTTCGCTGACCAAAGAAGAAATTGAGGCAAATCTCGCCGCCGGAAAGCCGTTTGTTATCAGGCAGAACATCCCCGCTGAGGGCACGACCACCTTCCATGACGAGATATACGGCGATATCACTGCGCCTAATGAGGAGCTGGACGATATGGTTCTGATAAAGTCCGACGGATATCCCACCTACAATTTTGCCAACGTGGTGGACGATCACCTGATGGGGATTACGCATGTCGTCAGAGGAAATGAGTATCTTTCATCCGCGCCTAAATACACCAGGCTTTACGCGGCCTTCGGCTGGGAGGAGCCGGTCTACGTTCATTGCCCTCTTATCACCGATGAGGAGCATAAAAAGCTTTCAAAGCGCAGCGGACATTCTTCTTATGAAGACCTGATTGAGCAGGGCTTTGTGAATGAAGCTGTGGTCAATTTCGTGGCGCTGCTCGGCTGGAGCCCGGAAAACAATCAGGAGATAATGACAAAGCAGGAGCTGATTGAGGCTTTTGATTACAAAAAAATCAGCAAATCTCCCGCGGTTTTTGACATTCAGAAGCTTCGCTGGATGAACGGCGAATACATCAAGCAGATGGACGATGAAGACTACCTTATGAGGGCGCTGCCGGAGGTCTCAAAGGCAGTCACAAAGCCCTATGACCTGCGAAAGATTGCCATGCTTCTTAAGGGGCGCATAGAGGTGTTCCCTGACATTCCTTCTATGATAGATTTCTTTGAGGAACTGCCGGACTACGACACTGAGATCTATGCGCACAAGAAAATGAAAACCAACTCCGAAAACTCGCTGGAAGTTCTTACGGAGCTTCTTCCGAGATTTGAGGAGAGCGACGATTATTCCTTCGAGGGCATTCAAAAGCTTCTGACGGATTATATCGCTGAAAAAGAAATCAAAAACGGACAGGCGCTCTGGCCGGTCCGCATTGCCGTCTCGGGAAAGCAATCCACTCCGGGCGGCGCATATGAAATTATGGAAATACTTGGGAAAGAGGAGAGCCTGCGCCGAATCAGAATCGGCATTGAAAAGCTGAAACAATAATGCTGCTTAACAAACCGCAGAGGCTTGCGGTTTCGCACAGAGACGGTCCCGCGCTCGTTATCGCGGGGCCGGGCTCGGGCAAAACGGCTGTGATTACAAGGAGGGCTCTCGCGCTGACTGAGAGCGGGGTCCCGCCGGAAAACATCCTCGTAGTCACGTTTTCGAGAGCGGCTGCGCGGGAGATGCAAATCAGATTCGACCGCCTGTCCCCCGGGTTTTTGCCCGTAACATTCGGAACCCTGCACTCTGTATTTCTGAAAATCCTTTGTCGAGAGACAAATCTTAATTCAAAAAACGTAATATCTGACGGCACCCGCCGCAAAATCTTAAGAAACGTTTTATTAAAAAATAACAGCAGATACGACCTGGGAGCGGATTATCTTGACACGCTTCTGGGACGCATAGGTCTGATTAAATCCGGAGCGCCCGGTGCCGCCGGAGAAGGCGATGCATTTTACCGCCTTTATCAGGCGGAGCTGCGGCGCATGAACAAGGTAGATTTTGATGATATCATTCTGGTTACAAAAAAGCTTTTCATGGATAATCCGCGTGTGCTAAAGGTCTGGCGTGAGAAATACCGTTATATTATGGTGGATGAATTTCAGGATGTCAGCAGGGCGCAGTACGATGTGCTCAGGATGCTGGCAGCTCCGGCAAACAACCTCTTTGCGGTCGGAGACGACGACCAGTCCATTTACGGCTTTCGCGGAGCGGGCCCCGGCATAATGCTGGGGCTTAAGGGAGATTATCCGGAGCTTGTGACATTTACGCTGAACGTCAATTACAGGTGCGGAGCGAAAATCGTTGACGCCGCCGGGAATGTCATATCTCACAATTCAAAGAGATATGAAAAAAATCTGACTGCCGAAAAAGAATTTTCGTCTGCGCCGGTAATCTCGTCATTCGAAAATTGCCGCGAGCAGTACGAATACATTGCGGAAAAGATAAAGACGCTGGCGGCAGGGGGAGTCCCTTACAGGGAAATAGCGGTTCTGAACCGTACTATAGGAGCGGACAATTCCCTGGCTGAGATGCTTGAGGCGCGAGGCGTTCCGTATATCGTTCCGGGAGAGAGACAAACGGTGTACGGACATTGGATTGCGGAAGATATGGCCTCATATCTTAGGATTCTTTCGGGTGGTAAAAACCGCGCGGATTATCTGAGAATCATAAACCGCCCTTTGCGTTACATCAGAAGGGACTATTTTGCGGAAGCATTTGTTGATGAAGACAAAATCATCGGCAGGGCCGGCAGTGAAAGGGAGAGACGAGACCTGCGAGTGTTTTTTTATTCTCTGAAAAAAGGAAGAGTGCTTTCGCCTTATGCGGCGCTCTCTTATATCAGAAATTATCTGGGATATGAGAGGTATCTGACTGAGTATGCGGCGGAATGCGGAAAACCGGCGGAAAATTTGATTGCAGTGGTCGACAGGCTTTCAGACAGTGCATATGGTGTGGGGAATGCAGCCGCGTGGTTTAAAAAGCTGGAGAGATTAAAGCGGGAAGAGGCGGCGTTCGTGCAGGAAGAAAAACCGGACGAAAACGCCGTCCTGATAACCACTATTCACAGATCGAAGGGACTTGAATTTGAAGCCGTTTTTATTCCGGACGCATGCGAAGGGGCGCTGCCTCATATAAAGGCGGTCACGCCGGACGAAACGGAAGAGGAACGGAGACTATTTTATGTGGCAGTGACCAGGGCTAAGAGATTTTTGTTTATCACTTATCCGAAAAAAAGACGCAGCAAAACTGCCGCGCCTTCGCGTTTCCTAAGTGAAATGAAGGAGCCTTATCAGCCTTCCTCGGCCTGCTCCCACTCCGCCTCGTCCAGAATCTCGTCGAATCTGTCGGCGGCGATTTCGTATTCCTCTTCGGACTCGATGTTGGTAAGAACGGGCTGCCCGTCTTCGTCTTCGGCAAAGCGGTAGAGATAGATTTCTTCAATGTCGCCCTCGCCGCAGGGCGCCAGGGCGATATACTGCTGTCCGTCAATGGGGTAGCGGGTCAGCACGTCGCATTCTATCTCGCTGCCGTCGTCCAGCTCGAGAGTTATCGTAAGGTCGGTTACGTCGATTTTTTCATTTTCCATTTTGCTCTCCTTTTAGTTAAACATTAAATCTGAACAGTATCACGTCTCCGTCGCGAACGACGTATTCTTTGCCTTCCATCCGGATCAGGCCTTTGTCGCGGGCTGCGGAATAAGCGCCGCAGTCCAGCAAATCCTTGTAGTTGACCACCTCTGCCTTGATGAAGCCGCGTTCAAAATCAGAGTGAATCTTTCCTGCGGCCTGAGGAGCCTTTGTTCCCTTTTTGATGGTCCAGGCTCTGGTTTCCTGCTCGCCCGCCGTGAGAAAGCTCATAAGTCCCAGAAGATCGTAACTGGCGGCAATCAGCTTGTCCAGGCCGGATTCCGACAGACCCAGGTCGGCGAGAAACTCTTTGCGCTCGTCTTCATCGAGCTCGGCTATTTCTTCTTCAATTTGAGCGGAGATTACAAAAACTCCGCTGCCCTCGGACGCGGCGATTTCACGTACCTTCGCGACATATTCGCATGAAGCGCCGTCGTCCGCCAGATCGCTCTCCGCCACGTTGGCCGCGTAGATGACGGGTTTGTCTGTGAGGAGGGTGAGAGAAGAGATGAAATCCTCCTCGTCATCATCGGAACGCTCCATGGTTTTGGCCGGGGCACCGCCTTCGAGGTGGGCTTTGAGCCGGTTTAACGTTTCAAGTTCTTTTTTCGCGGTCTTGTCATTCATGGCGCTGCGTCCGGTCTTGGCTATGCGCCTTTCGAGAACCTCCAGATCAGCAAAAATCAGCTCCAGATTAATCGTTTCGATATCTCTCGCGGGATCTACGCTTCCATCGACGTGCACTACGTTTGAGTCTTCAAAGCATCTGACCACATGGATTATGGCGTCTACCTCTCGGATATTCGCAAGGAACTGGTTTCCGAGACCTTCGCCCCTGCTGGCGCCTTTGACGAGCCCGGCAATATCTACAAATTCAATCACCGCAGGGGTGATTTTTTTTGATGAGTACATCTTTGCAAGCAGCCCCAGACGCTCGTCAGGAACCGCTACCACGCCCACGTTAGGGTCAATCGTGCAAAAAGGGTAATTTGCCGATTCCGCCCCGGCGCTCGTGAGCGAATTAAAAAGGGTGCTCTTGCCGACGTTCGGCAGCCCCACTATGCCAAGTTTCATATTGTCTGTATCTCCTTAATTTTCCTCGATTATTAAAGGCCTGCGAAACTTTTTCGCCACCTGACATTGTATACTAAACAGAAACTCTTTACAATGCAGTTTCACTGTCCACTCGAATTTTTTCAAAGTCTTTGGAAAAATTCGACTGAATTCATAAATAATCCCCAAAAATTAATTATTTTTACTTGCTTTTTCCATTAAATGCTGATAAAATGGTGACACGTTGCAGGATTGTGCCACAAAATGGTGATTTGTGGTGGACGCAACGAAATAAAGCCAAATTTTCTAAACGTGCGAAAGGGCAGACGCAGGCCATGTTCGAAGGAATGCACAGTCACAATATCGATCCTAAGGGTCGTCTGATTGTCCCCGTAAAGTTCAGGGAAAAACTCGGCGATGAGTTTTTCGTGACAGCGGGTCTCGATGGCTGCCTTATTATATACGCCCAGAAAGAATGGAAGGCCTTTGAGGAGAAACTCAGCGCCCTTCCCGCCATGACGAATCCCGCCGCCAGAAAGCTGCAGAGATTCTTCCTGGCAAACGCAGCCAGATGCGAATGTGACAAGCAGGGCAGAATTATCGTCCCTCAGCACCTTCGTGAGCTTGGCGGCATTGAAAACGAAGTGGTGTTTACCGGCCTCGGCTCTCGCATAGAGCTTTGGAGCCGCAGCAGATGGCTCGAGGCAGGCACCTACGAAGACATTAATCAGATCGCATCCAGCATGGCCGATCTCGGAATATCACTATGACGCAGTTCAGGCACGTCTCCATTATGCCTGATGAAGTAATAAACGGTCTCAGGATTAAACCCGACGGCGTTTATATCGATGGAACCCTCGGCGGCGGCGGACACTCGCTGCTGATAGCGGAAAAGCTAAGCGGAGGCAGACTGATAGGAATCGACCGCGACGCAGATGCCATAGCCGCAGCCACAAAGAGACTCGCACCTTACAAAGACTCGGTTACGATAATAAAGGACAATTACAGCAACATTCCCCGAATTGTCCAATCGCTCGGAATACAAAAAGCAGACGGAATCCTCCTGGATCTGGGAGTTTCGTCATATCAGCTCGATGAGGCTGACCGCGGTTTTTCTTACATGGCCGACGCACCGCTTGATATGCGCATGGACAGAGAAGAAGAAACGACGGCGGCCGACATCGTCAACAATTACCCGGAAAACGAGCTTTATCGCATCATCAGAGATTACGGCGAAGACGGATTTGCAAAGAATATTGCAAAGCACATCGTCGCCGCACGCAGCGAATCTCCGATAAAAACCACGGGGCAGCTTGCAGAGATCATCAGCGGAGCCATTCCGATGAAGATACGAAAAACCGGCGGCCACCCCGCAAAGCGTACCTTTCAGGCAATCAGAATAGAACTAAACGGAGAGCTTTCAGCGCTTGAAACCACGATTGACGGGCTGATAGACCTGCTCGCGCCCGGAGGCCGGATATGCGTAATCACCTTCCATTCACTGGAGGACAGGATAATAAAAAACGCGTTCCGGAAAGCCGAAAACCCCTGCACCTGCCCGCCGGGATTTCCGGTCTGCGTATGCGGCGCGGTTCCGAAGGGCAGAGTGATAACAAAAAAGCCGATAGTCCCGGGAGAGGCTGAAATAAACGAAAACACGAGAGCGAAGAGCTCAAAATTAAGAATATTTGAGAGGGCATAGTTATGGCAAACCTGAATCAGGAAAGAATCTACAGAAACGGATACACTTACAGCCCTTATGTTGACGGCAGCGCAGCGCCGGTTCTTGAGCCGGAGAGACGCCGTCCGCCGGTGCGCAGAAAAACCGGAAAAAGACAGGCCACCGAAGAAGGAATAGGCAAAGCGTTCGCGATTTTTCTCGGAGCGATGATTATAATGATTTTTGCATCGATTATTGTTTATATAAAGACGCAGTACGATCTTACGAGTGTTCAGAACCGCATCGAGACTCTCGAGGTGGAGCTTAATACCCTCCGCGCCAAAAACGACGCGGCCGAAATCAGATTAAACAAATCCATAGATCTTGACGAGATCTACAGAGTGGCCACCGAGGAGCTGGGCATGATTTATCCGTCCGGCGAGCAGGTCGTCTATTACAGCAGATCCGACGGAGGTTATGTAAGACAGTATGAAGACGTCCCGAAGGGCTGATCCCGAAATCATAAAACGCGAGAAAAAAAGGGAAAAGCTGTATCGCGCCAGAGTGACAAAAAAAATACTGCCGGTATGTATAGTACTGGCAGTTCTGTTATGTCTGCTCGCAGTCAGAATCGTCTATATCGTCGCCGCCTCCAAAGACGACTATGAGATAAAAATCCTTGACCTCCAGAGTACGGAGGACAAGACATTCCCGTTCCGCAGAGGAACAATCACCGACAGAAACAACACAGTGCTGGCCATGAGCGAGCGCCTGTACAATCTTATCATCGAACCCAAAAACATTATCGGAAACAAAGCAAAGGACTACAGTGAGGAAAAAATAACCGCCACGGTAGGCGCCCTGTCGACCGTTTTCGGCCTTGACGAAACTGAGCTTCGCAAAACCATCGCTGAAAAGGAAAACAGCTACTATGTCCCCTATATGAAAGAAATAAAAGAGGACAAGGTAGAAGAATTCAAAACATATATCGAAGAGCTGAACGAAAAAATAGCCAAAGAGCGCCGCAGTGCAAAAAAAGACGTATTTAAGATAGACGGCGTGTATTTTGAGACCGATTACAAGAGAGTATATCCGTTCAACGATTTTGCCTGCACGCTGCTGGGCTTTTCCGGAAAAGACGACACGCGCGGAAACTGGGGAATCGAAGAGTACTACAACAGCGAGCTCATCGGTATGGACGGAAAGCAGTATGACGTGGTCAACAGTGATGGAGTCACCGAAAAAAGCGTGATTCCGCCCGATGACGGAAAGACCGTAGTCAGCACGGTGGATTTCTCCGTTCAGAAAGCTGCTCAGAACGCTATTGACGCTTTTCTTGTCAATCACAAGGCCGATAATGTGGCGGCGATAGTAATGAATCCTAAAAACGCTGAGATTCTCGCGCTTGCCACAGATAAAAAATTCGATTTAAACAATCCTTCTGATTTGTCACTGACATATTCCGAAGAGGAAATAGCCGCCCTGACTACGGATGACGAAATAGCAGCCGCAAGATCTGTCATGTGGAAAAACTTTGCGGTAGCGGATGCTTACGAGCCCGGTTCCACTGCGAAGCCCTTTACCGTGGCAGGCGCTCTGGAACTGAACCTTGTAAACGAAAAATCCGAATTCAACTGCACCGGTTCAAAGAGCTACGGCTCGGGCAGCACGGGCGTCACCATTCACTGCAATGCCCACGAGGGCCACGGAACGATAAATCTGGCTGAAGGACTGATGTATTCCTGCAACGTGGCCATGATGGAAATCGCGGAAAAGATAGGTGGAGAAAACTTTGTGGACCTTCAGACCGTTTTCGGATTTGGCAGACAGAGCGGAATCGATTTGCCCGGAGAGACGGCCGGACTTGTTTATGATGCCGAAAAAATCGGAACTGTCGATCTCGCCACAAACTCTTTCGGACAAAACTTTAACGTCAATATGATTCAGCTCGCATCGGCATTCAGCTCACTGATAAACGGCGGATACTACTATCAGCCGCACGTGGTAAAGCAGATACTCAGCAGCGACGGGCAGGTAATAAAAAATATTGACGCCACCCTCGTGCGCAAAACCGTCAGCCGTGAAACCTCGGAGTTTATCAAAAACGCGCTGTTTGAAACTGTCGAGGCGGGAACGGCCAAAACCGCGCATATAGACGGTTACAGCGTTGGCGGAAAGACCGGAACAGCTGAAAAGCAGCCGCGTGCCGACAAAAAATACCTTGTTTCATTTGTAGCCGCAGCGCCGATTGAAGACCCTGAAATCCTGATTTACGTCATCGTGGATAATCCGACGGTGGGAGAGGATGAAGATGTCAGTGCAAAGCTTGCCATTGCCATCGAAAAGAATATAATGGAAGCGATAATTCCTTATACCAATATCAAAGCGTCGGACTACAGCATAATAAATGTCGAGGCTCTCGGAAAGATATTCGGAAGCGATACGGTTTATTCCGACGAGGTGGCTAAAAGCAACATCGAGGGAGAAAGCGAAACATCTGCGAACGACGGCGAAGACCCCGGAAACAACAATGACGCCGGTGCGGACGATGATAATCACGAAGATGATGACGGCGGTAACGATAATAACAATAACGACGACGGATAAAAAGGAGAAGCTATGAGCGGAGCGACGTTTCTGGCGGTTTTTATCAGTTTTGTTATCACCACTGTGTGTACAAAGCTGCTGATACCCGTGCTTCACAAAATAAAATTCGGCCAGCAGGTGCGCGATGACGGACCGCAGACCCATCTCAAAAAACAGGGCACACCAACTATGGGCGGGATAGCCTTTCTGGCCGGCATAATAATCACCTGCGTTATTTTCGCATTTTGGCATCCCAGAGTATGGCCCGTGCTCGCCATGACCGTTGCGTTCGGTCTTGTCGGATTTATTGACGACTATCTGAAAATAGTCAAAAAAAACACAAAGGGCCTGAAACCCCTTCAGAAGATTGCCATGCAGTTCGTTATCATGGCGGCGTTTTGCGTTTATATGATGGTCTTCGACGAAAACGGAACAGGAGTTCATATTCCGTTTACCGAAATCACAGTCCGCTTCGGGTGGTTTTATCCTGTCCTGCTGCTGTTTGTCGTACTCGGTACCGATAACGGCGTCAATTTTACCGATGGTGTGGACGGACTCTGCTCGTCCGTGACGGCGATAGTTGCGGTGTTTGTAGCGGTCACTTCCTTTTTGAAGCATTCCGACATTTCCACTGCCGCCGGTGCTGTACTGGGCGGTATGCTCGGTTTCCTGATTTTTAACGCGTATCCGGCAAAGGTATTTATGGGAGATACAGGTGCGCTGGCGCTGGGCGGTTTCGTTTCATCGTCGTTTTTGCTGATCGGAGAGCCTCTGCTCATTCTTATTGTAGGTTTCGTCTATTTTGCCGAGGTTCTTTCATCCATTATTCAGGTAAGCTATTTTAAAGCCACTCACGGAAAGAGAATCTTCCGCATGGCGCCTATCCACCATCATTTTGAGCTGGGCGGCTGGTCCGAAACGCGAGTGGTCACTGTATTTACCATCGTTACTGTCTTGCTTTCGTTTGTAGGGCTTCTCAGCCTGTAGGTATAGGATATGAAAAAAGCCATCGTCGCAGGAACCGGAATAAGCGGAATAAACTCAGCAAGGCTTCTTCTCGAAAAGGGCTTTGAAGTTACGCTTTTTGATGAAAACCGGGGAAGAGACGCGGCGGAGATTCTTAAAAAAACAGGTGGAAATGCGAGAGTGGTTCTCGGGTCGCTTTCAGAAGAGGACAAAGACGGCGCCTTATTTTGCGTCATGAGTCCGGGAATAAATCCGCGTACAGCTTTTGCAGAGGATCTGCGTAAAAAAGGCATCAAGTGTATCAGCGAAATAGAGCTGGCTTTTGAATATGAAAAAGGCCGCGTCGCAGCGATAACCGGCACGAACGGGAAAACCACCACTACGGCGCTGCTCGGCGAGATATGCAAAAGCGCCGGAAAGCAGACCATAGTGGCCGGCAATATCGGAAAAGCCTACACGAGCGAGGTGACAAAGAGCTCCCCTGAGAGTATTTCGGTGCTGGAGGTCGCAGGCTTTCATCTTGAAACGACGGAAAAATTCAGACCGGACGTGTGCGCCGTTCTGAATATCACCCCGGACCATCTTGACCGCTTCGGAACCATGGAGGCTTATGCCGCCGCAAAGCTGCGCATAACCGAAAATCAGAGCGCAACCGACGTCTGCGTGCTTAATTATGAGGATGAAAGGCTGCGCGAATTTGCTCCGGGTATCAAGGCAAAAGTTCTCTTTTTCAGCAGCAAAAGAGAGCTCCCCTACGGTGCTTTTCTGCGCGGTAATAGAATAATATTAAGGCCCGGCGAGGGCGAGATTGATTTTATCGGCACCGAAGAAATGACGCTCCTGGGCGAGCATAATTATGAAAACGTAATGGCCGCGGTGCTTATGGCGCTCAGTCTGGGACTTGACATAGACGCTGTCAGACGGGCGGTCAAAACATTTAAGGCGGTTCCGCACCGCATTGAATTTGTCAGGGAAATCGACGGCGTGACGTATTACAATGACTCAAAGGGAACGAACCCCGATGCCGCGATAAAGGCCATCCTTGCGATGGTGCGTCCTACTGTACTGATTGCCGGCGGATATGACAAGCACGTGGGCTTTGACGAATGGATAAATGCCTGCAAGGGTCGCGTCAGAAAAATGATAGTGATAGGCGAAAGCGCTGATCAGATAGAAGAGACGGCAAAACGCCACGGCCTTAACTGCCTGGCGCGTGCGGATTCTTTTGAAGAAGCGGTCGAGGCCGCAAAAAAAGCGGCTCTTCCCGGGGATGCGGTGCTGCTTTCGCCGGCCTGCGCGAGCTGGGATATGTTTGACAATTACGAGCAGCGCGGAGATTGTTTTAAGGAACTGATAGGAAAAAACAATGGCTGAAACAGCTGTGGAAACGGCGGAGCGGCTGCCGGAGCAAAGAGCCGAATACAAAAAAGTCAATGTACGAAGCATGGTCCTCGCCGTGATTCTTTTGGTGCTCTTTGGGCTGGTTATGATATTCAGCGCCGGAAACAGCGGAATGGACGCGTCCTTCAAAAATCAGCTCTTATTCGCTGTATTCGGTATTTTCATAATGTTTGTCATCGCAAGATTTTTCAGTTACAAATGGATTGCGGGCAAAGGCGTTATATTCCTGTACGCCGCGGCGCTGATTTTTATGGTGGTGGTAAATTTCACTTCTCTCGGCGTCAATCTTAACGGCAGTACGAGATGGATCAGGCTTTTCGGATTTTCGTTCCAGCCCACGGAGCTGGTCAAAACCACAGTAATAATCCTCACCGCCCGCCAGCTGTTCAAAAAAAAGAATAAAATCGGCAGGCAGGAGAGAGTTCTTGTGCCCGAAAAAGGCAGCGACAGAAAGCTTTTTAGAAACGGCCTGACTGTTCACAAAAACATGCTCATCCTGCTGGCTCTGGTCGCCCCGCTGTTTCTTCTTGTCACTAAAAACAATCTCAGCTCGGGTATTATAATCCTTCTGATAGTGCTTGCGATGCTCTATGTGGGAACGGGCGCGAAAAAAATCTATATAGCGTTTATGGTGCTGGCTGTGGTCGGCTTTGTTGTGATTTATTTCTACGGAACAGAAATCATTCAGTTCCTGATAAAAATCGGTCTGATAAAAGAGTACCAGGCGAGGCGTATAATCGTCTGGATGAATCCGGAGGCTTACTCAAGCGACGGCGGGTGGCAGGTTCTTCGCGGACTGTATGCCATCGGCTCCGGCGGATTCTGGGGCAAGGGCCTCGGCAAAAGCGTCGTAAAGGCATCTATTTCCCAGGCTCACAGCGATATGATTTTCTCCATTATTTGCGAGGAACTTGGTCTGTTTGGCGCGTTTTGTCTGATGGGTCTGTATGTCTTCCTGATTTATCGCCTGTATGTCATTGCCAAAAACGCCAGAGACAGTCTCGGCTCAATGCTTGTTTTCGGCGTTATGATACATATAGGGCTGCAGGTCGTAATGCATATCGCGGTTGTCAGCGGGATGATGCCGAATACCGGCGTTTCACTGCCTTTTGTCAGTCACGGCGGATCTTCGCTGCTGTTCCTTTTCATCGAAATGGGCATAGTGCTGAATGTCGCCAAAACCGCGAGGATCAGAGTCAGAAGATGACACGGCAGGAAAAGGCGCTCAGCCTCAAAAAATACAGAAAAAAGAGGAACAGAAAAAAAGGCCGCGCGGCGGTCGCTGTTGCGGCTGTTATGGGAGCGGTTATTATAGCGGGTCTCTGCGTGGGGCTGATACCACGGGTGACAGAAGTAAAGGCGACCGGAACATCTTATTATACCGATGCTGATATCGAGAGGATTCTTTTTGGAGAAGGCCGGTCCAGAGCGCCGCTTGTTGTTTTTTTAAATGATCTTTTCGGAAAAAACGAGGAGATTCCGTTTGTGGAGTCATACAAGGTAAAGCTTACGGGGCTGACCAGCGTCAAAGTCTATCTGACAGCCAAAAGCATGGTGGGTTATGTAGAGTTTATGGGAAGCAATCTGGTTTTTGACCGTGACGGTCTCGTGGTTGAAAGCAGCCGGGACGTTTATCCGGATATACCCAAGGTCACCGGGCTTCGCATAAACAGTGTGGTGCTGGGGCAGACTCTTCCTGTAGAAAGCAAATCCGTGCTCAGCGAACTGCTGCAGATATCCCAGTTTCTGGCCGCCACCAATATCACCTGGAACGGAGAGGATATGACGCTCATAAATCTTGTTGACCGCATTCATTTTGACTCAAACGAGAGCATCAGCTGCTATGTTGGCGATGTCAGTGTTGTACTCGGGACGGGCTATAATCTGGAGTCAAAATTGCGTGAAATGGCAGATATTTTGCCCTCGCTTTTCGGCAGAAAAGGTACACTCCACCTGGAGGGCTTTAATGTTTCCGATAACAACCGCGTATATCGTTTTGAAGAAGACGAAAATTAGAAAGATAAAAAATTTATTATAAAACTAATATTATTAAGAAATAATTTAATCGGTCTTGCATATTTTGACAAAAAAGGATATATTTTAAAAGATTTATTTTTAGTTTTATTTGTTAGGAGGATACTGTTTTGCTTGAGATTAAACTTGATAAAACGGAAAGTGCCGCAAAGATACTCGTTGTCGGCGTAGGCGGTGCAGGAAATAATGCCGTAAACCGCATGGTTGACAGCGGCATCGAAGGAGTTGAATTCATCGGTATAAATACCGACAGACAGGCGCTGCAGATGTGCAAGGCGCCTACTGCCATTCAGATAGGAGAAAAGCTCACAAAGGGACTCGGCGCCGGTGCGCAGCCTGAGGTTGGCGCAAAAGCTGCCGAGGAAAGTGAAGAGGACATCACGAACGCTCTTAAGGGCGCTGATATGGTTTTTGTTACCTGCGGCATGGGCGGCGGAACTGGCACGGGCGCAGCCCCCATCATTGCCAGAGTTGCGAAGGATATGGGCATCCTTACCGTCGGCGTTGTCACAAAGCCCTTCCGCTTTGAAGCAAAGGTCCGCATGAAAAACGCCATCGAAGGTATCGAGCAGCTTCGCGCCAATGTCGACACCCTCATTGTCATCCCCAATGATAAGCTCCTCGAGATCGTAGACCGCAGAACCACGATGCCCGAGGCTCTGAAAAAGGCTGACGAGGTTCTTCAGCAGTCCGTACAGGGAATCACGGATCTCATCAATCTGCCCGCCCTTATTAATCTCGACTTCGCCGATGTTCAGACCGTCATGACCGATAAGGGCATCGCCCACATCGGTATCGGAACCGCTCATGGCGACGACAAGGCTATCGAGGCAGTCAAGATGGCCGTTTCCAGTCCTCTGCTTGAGACCACCATTGTCGGCGCAAGCCACGTTATCATCAATATTTCCGGTGACATCAGCCTGGTTGAGGCTAATGAAGCCGCTACTTTCGTTCAGGAACTGGCCGGCGAATCAGCCAACATCATCTTTGGCGCCAGATTCGACGAGACTGTTCAGGACGAGGCCACCATTACCGTTATCGCTACGGGTCTTGAAGATCCTGAGAAAAAAGAAGCTCCGAAGGCTCCTTTGTTTGGCGGCGCGGTTCGCCCGCTCTTTACCGGCGGCGCACAGGCGGCTGCGGCTCCCGCCACTCCGCTTGCTTCACAGCCCGCTGCGGCGCCCACGCAGACTGCGGCTCCTTCGGCCGAAAGAACCATCAATATCCCTGATTTCTTAAAGAGATAATATCAGACATAATTAAAAAGGACGGTGCGGTTTTTGCATCGTCCTTTTTTCGTCCACGGTTTTTTCAAAAATCTGAAAAAACCGGGTTGACAAGAAAAATGTATTATTGTATTATTCTTTTTGCGCCTGTAAAGGCTATGCGCGAGTGGCTCAGTGGTGGAGCACCACCTTGCCAAGGTGGGGGTCGCGGGTTCGAGTCCCGTCTCGCGCTTTTTTAATTTTAAAGCCCCGGATTTGGCTCCGGGGCTTTTGAATTTCTTCTCTTCAAAATCTTTTTGAAGAATGGGCCTCTTGTGATATAATAAACTGGTTAAATCAGATAGAAGGGAAGACAAGATGTCCAGTCATTTTTTCGCGATGCTGTCGCGTATGAAATACATTCACAGATGGGCGCTTATGCGCAATTCCTACCCGGAAAACATCAGCGAGCATTCGCTGGAGGTGGCGGTGCTTTCCCATGCGCTCGCCACGATCGGGAACGTGCGCCTCGGAAAGATGCTTAACGCCGAAAAAGCCGCGCTGATAGCCGTTTTTCATGATACTCCGGAGATTATCACCGGGGACATGCCCACTCCCATCAAATACTTTAACGAGGACACCAGAGGCGCCTTCAAAAAAGTCGAGGACGATGCCGCCGAA
>JAFTAU010000050.1 GCA_017455435.1 Lachnospiraceae bacterium
ATGATATGAATGGCGAAGCCGCCGAATTCTCCGGCGAGGTAGATGTTTTTGAGCTTTCCGTCCTCATTATATGCGGCGGTTTCATCGCGGAAGCCGAAGCCCTTGGCCTTTAGCTCTTCCACCGCGGCCTCGAGGTCGTCAGTCTCCATCGCGATGTGCCCGTTCGCCCCGAGAAACGGCGATTTCATGCATTCGAAGTAAGTCCCGGCGAAATCGGACTTGTTGCCGTTTTTCTGAGTGAGGTTGAACATTCCGGATAAAAGCTGCGACAACTCATGCGCCTCCTCCGGATTTGCGGTATTGATCCCGACATGTTTTAGTGTAAAATCAGCCATATTGTGCCTCTCTGTGATTATTATTTCTTTTTTCGGGCAATTCTTCGTAAATCGCCTCGAATAATTCGCGCAGGAACTCCTTGTTCTCCACATCTTCCACAAGAAGCATTTCTTTCGCGCCCTCGTAAGGAAGCTCCCTTTCCGCACCCGGCATCAGCGCCGCAGCGGAGCGCGTGGGCTTCACGAGAAAGCGGTCGTCATATATGCCGCCGACCACTTTCCCGCGGTAATAGATGATGTACTCTCCCATCATCGCCCGGTATGATACGCCGTTCAGCTCCGAAAGCTGTTCGAGGATAAAATCAAGATATTCTCTGCTTGAAGCCATGTCAGTCTATCGGATCCGGGAGAACGGCATTCTTTCCAACAAGGGCTTTTCTCATGTATTCCTCGGAGCCAAAGTAAGTGCGGACTCTGACGGAGCGCATATAGTACAACGTAAAGAGGACAAAGCTGGCTGCCGAACCGAATATTCCGGAAATGGCGGTCACAAAGAATTCTCGATCCATACCGATAGAAGCAATCAGTATTATCACCGCTGTCAGGAAAATTCCGGATTCAATAATCGTGGTAAGCTGCAGGAATCTGAGACTGGACGAATTTCTTTTTATAACCTTGATCGGATATATAATGTTGACAACTATGCCGAATATCTGAACTGCAAGGAGCATATACAAACCGATGAAGTATCCGATACCGGAATAATCTATTATAAGTGCGGCGTAATCGCTTGATTCGCTGACAGCGGTAAAACTCTCGCGAATCTGCCCGAGGCCGTAGAGCACAGACACAAAATTGCCTATTACGAATACCAAAAGCCAGCCGCCGAGGCTGTGATAGTCCTTTCCGGCATGCTTGTTCACCGGCTGCTGCGGCTGCTGATAGGTTTGCTGCGGCTGCTCGTAGGTTTGCTGCGGCTGTTCGTAGGTTTGCTGCGGCTGTTCGTAGGTTTGCTGCGGCTGCTCGTAAGTCTGCTGCGGCTGCTCATAAGTCTGCTGCGGCTGTTGATACGCTTGCTGCGGCTGCTCGTAGGTTTGCTGCGGCTGTTCGTAGGTCTGCTGCGGCTGCTCGTAGGTTTGCTGCGGCTGCTCGTAGGTTTGCTGCGGCTGTTCGTAGGTCATAGCCACCGGGGCACCGCATGCTACGCAAAACTTCGCACCGGGCGTCAGCGCGCTTCCGCAGGATGTGCAAAACTTTTTATCCATTGCTGATCCTCCTGTTTGATTATAAAAAAAATCCTTTTGATTATATCAGAGAAGGGGCTCTGTGTCACGGTTTACCGCCAATAATCTGCTTGCTATGAAGCCGCTTTTACATTATAATTAGAAAAAATCTCATAGGAGGATTGTCATGAGCAAATACGCCGGAACACAAACTGAAAAGAATCTCCAGACCGCCTTTGCCGGCGAGTCACAGGCACGCAACAAATACACTTATTTCGCTTCCGTAGCGAAAAAAGAAGGTTATGAGCAGATTGCAGCTATTTTTCTGAAGACCGCTGACAACGAAAAGGAGCACGCAAAGCTCTGGTTCAAGGAGCTTGAGGGAATCGGCGATACCGCCGCGAACCTTGCCGCCGCCGCCGAGGGCGAGAATTATGAATGGACTGATATGTACGACGGCTTTGCCAAGACCGCTGAGGAAGAGGGCTTCAAGGCTCTTGCCGCCAAATTCCGTCTGGTTGCCGCCATCGAAAAGGCTCACGAGGAAAGATATCGCGCTCTTCTGAAAAACGTAGAGACCGCTGCTGTCTTCGAAAAGAGCGAAGTCAAGGTCTGGGAATGCCGCAACTGCGGACATATCGTAGTGGGAACAAAAGCTCCCGAGCTTTGCCCCACCTGCGCTCATCCCAAGAGCTTCTTTGAAGTTCGCGAAGAAAATTATTGATTGCTTCATACTAAAAAGCCTGAGCCTGGAAAATCCGGCTCAGGTTTTTTTATACTATTTCCGCACTCAAAGCGCTTCCGCCCACTCGCTTTCGCGGAAGCCGACCAGCACCTTGCCCTCGGCAACGAGCAGCGGCCTCTTTACCAGCATGCCGTCCGACGCAAGGAGCCGCAGCATCTCCTCCTCACTCATATCCGGCAGTTTCTTTGACAATTCCATTTCGCGATAAAGCTGTCCGCTGGTGTTAAAGAACCTGCGCAGCGGCAAACCGCTCTGCATATAAAGCCGCCGGAGCGTTTTTTCGTCCGGGTGATCCGCCTTTATGTCGACAGGCGTGTACTTGATTTTGCGGGCATCCAACCACTTCATGGCCTTTTGGCAGGTGGTGCATTTTGAGTAGCAGTAGACTGTAATCATGGGGTACCTTTCCGAAAAGAATAATTGTTTTTCCTCTTGTTTTTAGAACGAACGTTTGTTACAATATGGCTACGGGCGTTGCAGATATGCGGCAGGCGGCTTGCCCTCCTCGGAGGGCGCTGTTGACCCTCCGGATTCAAACTGTTTTGCAGTTAGAAAGGAGGGCAAACTATGATGAATGATCTTATTGGCATTATAAGCCTTATTATCACTAGCTTTACCCTGGGTTATACCTTAGGCAAAGATAAGTCATAACAACAGAAAATCCGCTCGACCCTCAGAAAGTTTAGCGGATTTCTGTTAAAAATTCTTAGGGCAAGCCGTCTACCGGCAGCGCCTCTCTATGTGTATAATAGCACCAACGCGGGAAAATGACAAGTGAAAAAGGAAATCCGTGGGTGTATTATTTGAGAATCCTTCTTCCGGGCTAAATGTTTAGTACGCGAAGCGCTTTTTTGCTTTCTCTACTAAACTAACATTTAGCACGCACGGCGTTTTTTCGCCTTCTCTACTAAACTCCGGTCCACTATCATACAGAATTGTTTAGCACAAACATCGTTTTTTCGCCTTCTCTACTAAACTCCAACCCGTCATCCTTCTGAATTGTTTAGCACGCGAGGCGTCTTTTTGCTTTCTATGCTAACACCAATCCGCGCCAAGGCAAAATCATCGCGGCTAACTATTATTTCCATCAAAAATTAATCAGTCCTTTTTCTCGTCTGATATCATTCAGCCATCGGCCTTTGTATTTAAAGTAACTCGGTCCCGGGACATGAATGTCGCCATTTCCCAGCAGTTCTTTTGCGAGACCGGTCAGCGTCCAGACAAAACCGCCATACTCTACGTGTTTATCATCGACCACAACACATTCCGTACCGCTGTTCGCTCGATTTGCATTCGTATAGACAACAGTTTCACCAATTGAGATTCCGCAATCCGAGAACTTAAATGACTTTGCTTTTACTCTACTCTCCGTGGCCACTTCCTTCGCCAAAGAATCCTCTCTCTTTTGTTCGTCTGTCTGCTCCCACAGTTTCAGGTTGGACTCAAGCCCGTTTATCTCTGCGATTGCTTCAAATATGCTAAATGCGTCTTCCGGCGACATCGCATAAAACTCGCGTATTCGTTTCTTTCCGTTAACTGTGTCAATACTGCGCAGCTCCGGATTAATACGGTCTATGACATTATGAATCTTCATGTCGGTGAGCCTCTGATTCACTTCGTAAGTGCCGTATACGCGAAACGCGAACGGTGTACATTCGGAGCGGTTCAGCGCTCTCAATCGACTTTCCACATCATCTGCATATCCGATTTTTACATAGTCCGGAAAGGACGGATTTGTAAGGATGTAAATATAGCCTTTGGTATTTGACATTTTTTCTTGTCTACTACTACCTTTGTTTGTTCTCATCTTCTGAAAACCTTATCTATATGATAAGCCAGATACTTTCTATTTCTCTTATTTTAGGCATTGTCTGTTCAAGCCTTGTATCGTTCATCTTTTTTCTCCCTGCAAATATCGTGCGCACTTTAACCGTGGCGGTTAATTATTTCTTTTTTATTCCAAATACCTTACTTCCTGCCATGCGCCTTCGGGTACTCAATCTCAGACCTCGTGCTCTCTCCTATATATCCGCCGACGTTGATTACATAAATGGAATCCGCCATGTCGATTTTCCGCTTATGCATATTCTTTTAACCATAAAGGAACTGCCGATAGACGGTTTGTCCCTAATAGTTAACAGAAAAGACCGCCAACTGTCAAGAAGAGCGGTCTTTTCTGTTTGATTAGTGATGAGGCTTATCCTCTTTTCCAACCGATTTTACTTCGTTTTTGTACACTTTTCCAACCAATATTTCTGTGTTTTTGTACACTTTTCCAACTCTCAGCGCATTTTTACTTCTACCCGGATCTGCGGATCTACCATCGCGGCGAAGGCTTCTCCGTCCGCGGGCGAGCCGACCACAGTGCCGTAATGCGTGGGAATGGCGACGCCCGGGCGGATTTCGTTCACAAGTGCGGCTGCCTCTGCCTTGTCCATGGTATACGTGCCGCCCACCGGCACCAGCGCGACGTCGCATTTTACCAGCCGCGCCTCATCCGTAACATCGGTGTCTCCGGCGATGTATATTCTCTCGCCGCCGAAAGTGAGCACGTATCCCACCCAGCCTGCGCTCTGCGGATGAAAATGCTTGCCGATGTTATACGCCGGCACCGCCTCGACGCCGATTCCGGCCATCACCGTCCGTTCGCCCGGCGCGACGGTCACAATCTCCCCGACAATTTTCTTCACTTCTTTGGCTTTCTTTTTCATACTCTCCGGCACCACGAGGACAGTCTCCGGCTTTGCGGCTTTTTCGATGTCCTCCGGAGAAAAATGGTCGTAGTGCTCGTGCGTTACAAAGATTACGTCCGCGTCGTGCGGCGCCTCCCGCATCTCATACGGGTCGGCATATATCCGCCGCCTTCCGTCCGTTATGCGAATGCTGCTGTGTGTCAACACTTCGATATTGTCTGCCATATCTATTTCCACCTTTCACATATTTCAAACGCCGATTCCATCTCGTCCGCTTCTGCCCGGCGGATTTTGTTGCGTCCGGCAACATATCTCCAATTGTCCTTTATTATTTCAGTCATTTTTTTTACTTCCTTTACGGCGTCATCTTTTGAAATGCCATACATCACAGCGCAATCAATTGCCGCGTCAAAAGAAATATCTGCCGTATTCCCGTCAATCGACAACGAAAGCATATCGCCGTAGGGCGACGGATTAACATCATAAAGCGGCGATAAACGCCACCTGCCTTTTTTCAGCAAAAAACCATGGTTCCTCAGATGGTCATCAGTATTGGTTATAGCCATATTAAAAACTATCCGACGCCAAAGTTCTACTGTATCTTTTATCGGTTCGGCTGAATATGCCTTTAAAAATTCTGCAATATCGGCATACCCTGCGCCATGAATATCCGGCGAAGCCTCGTTCATTCCCAGCATTGTCATCGCCGATGCAAAGTGTATTCTGTTTTCGCCTCGTCTGTCGAACCTTTTCACCAGAAACGTGCTACCATTTTCCGATGGCTTTTCAAGTCCGCAAGGCGGCACATCAAGTCCACACAAGCCCGCCAAATCATTAACCGTCTTTTCCCATGCTCCGATGTCATATGTATCCTTTCTTGAGGGAAATTTTGCAATCCATAACTCCCCGTTTTGATCCTGAACTGTTGCCTTTGGACGCGCCCCTCCCAAAGACGAACCCGGCATTATTAATTGATTAATCCATTTTTCCTGCGCGGACCCGGTATCTTTCTCATAATTTCCGACAGCATTTTCAAGTTTTCTGAGCAAGGCCCACGGAGAGACAGCTGTTTCTTTGTCTGACGAAAGGAACTCCCCATCCGGACTGGTCTTTAATCTGATCGCACCCATCCTGGTTTTGTCATATACGCCCAAAAGATAATCACTTTCCATCAGTTTCCGCGGTCTGCGATTTTCTTTTTCTGCGGCAAACCTTTCCCTGCGATCCATCAAAACCCTGCCCCACCTGTCCGGCGAAAGATCTGAAAACACTCCAAAAATAGTTTCGCCGTATTGGTACTGGCGGCCCGGAGCCATCGTCAGATTAGGATCAAGGAACAGCCTTCGATTTCCGGCAATCCACTCCGAATCAAACTCAAAAGAAAAGCTTTCTTTTCCTCTGATTTCATCCACATAAAGCCGTCCCATCAGGACAGGCTCGGAGGATTTAAAGTTTTCATATACAAATATAGTCTTTCCCATCTTTCAGTCCTTTGGCGCGCGTTTTCTGACCTTAAGCCTGAGGTCCTGAAACGTCCTGCCCATTACGTCATCTTTCGCTATCAGCAACAGATCTTTGTCCATGCCGCCGATGCCATGGAGGACAGCGGCATAATTGCCCATGGAAACCGACGGATCTCCGTTCTCAACTTTCCAGACTGTGGCGCGGCTGACGCCTGCCCGCTCCGCCACCATCTCCACGGGAATCTCGCGGCGCAGCCGGGCGAGCTTTATCTGCTCCCCCACCAGCTTAAGCATTTTTATAGTATTAGGCATTAAAACAACTTTTTTTCGTCCCATATCGTTCTCCTTAACGTATATAAATATAAACTATTTTCTGATAAGTTGTCAATAATTATGAACGTTATTTAGAATTTATCTGTTCGTATACTAATTCTGAATTATTATTAGATTGTTGTGGGAAATTCGGTTGTTATCGATCTTTCCCACAAAAAACACAGGGGGACTGTCCCCCTGTGTTGCGCTCCTACACTATCGTTATCCGCTGCTCGCGGCCGGTACCGAGGTCGCGGGCGGAGACGTGAATGATGCCGTTTACATCGATATCAAAAGTGACTTCTATCTGCGGGACGCCGCGGAGGGCGCGTTTTATTCCGTCCAGGCGAAAATTGCCTATGAGCCTGTTGTCCCTGGCAAAATGCGCCTCGCCCTGGAGCACTTTTATGTCGACCGACGTCTGGAAATTGGCGGCCGTAGTAAATATCTGACTGTACTTAGTGGGGATGGTGGAATTGCGCGGAATCAGCACCGTGGAAACGCCGCCGATGGTCTCTATCGACAGAGAATGCGGCGTCACGTCCATCAGGAGCACCTGCCCAAGCCCCGGCTCTCCGGCCAGCTTTCCACCCTGAACCGCCGCGCCCAGCGCCACGCATTCGTCGGGATTGAGCCCCCGGCTGGGAGTGATGCCGGTCAGCGCCTTTACCTTGTCAAAAACGGCCGGAATACGCGAGCTCCCGCCTACCATGAGAATCTTTGAAAGCTCCGCCGCCTTTATGCCGGCATCGCGCAGCGCCGCCTCCACAGGACCCACGGTTCGCTCCACCAGCGAATAAGTCAGCTCATTGAATTTTGCGCGAGAAACCGTAATCTCCATATGCCTGGCCCCGTCACGCGCCGTAGCGATAAACGGCAGGCTTACCGTCGCCGACGTAGCGGACGAAAGCTCCTTTTTGGCCTTTTCCGCAGCCTCGCGCACGCGCTGCATAGCGGTCACATCCCCCGCCAGGTCAATGCCGTTACTCTTCCTGAAGCTGTCAACAAGGTACCTCGTAAGCGCCTCGTCAAAATCATCGCCGCCAAGGTGATTGTCCCCGGAAACAGCCACTACCTCTATCACGCCGCTGCCTATCTCTATGATGGACACGTCGAGTGTGCCGCCGCCCAGATCAAAAACCATTATCTTTTGTTCGGTCTGATTGTCCAGCCCGTAGGCAAGCGCCGCCGCCGTGGGTTCGTTCACTATGCGCTCCACCTCCAGTCCGGCTATGCGCCCGGCGTCCTTTGTAGCCTGGCGCTGTCTGTCATCGAAATAAGCCGGGACGGTAATGACCACGCGGCTGACCGGCTCGCCCAGATAGTCCTCCGCATCTTTTTTGAGTTTTTGCAGGATCATTGCGGATATTTCAGGAGGCGTGAGCTTTTTGCCGTTTATCTTCCGGATGATATCGGCGCCCATGTCGCGTTTTATTGAAGAAACGGTACGCTCTGCGTTTACGACCGCCTGTCTCTTCGCCGGGTCGCCGACCAGTCTTTCGCCGTTCTTTTTAAAAGCCACCACGGACGGCGTGGTTCTGGCGCCCTCGGAATTGGAAATCACGACAGGCACCCCGCCCTCCATGACGGCCACGCAGGAAGTGGTTGTGCCCAGATCGATACCTATGATTTTGCTCATAAAAAGCCTCCGAAACTGTTTTCCCTTAGAGGCTATAACATTCGGAGGCTGTTTTCAATTAAATAAATATAAAATTTTCAAAAAATCCCTGTCAGTTTGCTTCTGCCTGCGATTCCATCCCTAACTGCTTCAGGACGCAGTCCTTTGCGTAGTAATTGTAGCTCTCGGAAAGGAGAGGCCGTGCAGCCGCACTGACCGCTATCTCCGCTCCGTCCGCGAGCGCGGCAAAATAATCAAACCCAAAAGGTCTTGTGCAAAAGCCGAAGGCTGCTCTGCCGACAGCGGTGAGCTTTTCGGAATGAATCTCTACATGCCTGCACTCAAACATAAACCCGGAAAAGGCTTCTGCTCCGATAACCTTTAGCTGGCTGGCCACGCTCTCTCCCAGCCTGACCTTTGTGAGTGAATTGCACGCATAGAACGCCTGCGGTCCTACATACATAACAGCGTCGGGAATAATAGCCTCTTCCAGCGCGTCGTCATAGGCAAAAGCATGGACTCCTATCAGGCGCAGGCTCTGCGGGAAATTCACCGTAGTAAGCCCTCTGCACAGAGAGAAAGCGTAATCGTCTATCTGCAGCAGTCCCTCGGGGAGGTCGAGCCTCACAAGTGATGTGCACTTTCGGAACGCTCCGTGCATGATGTGCTGCAGGCTCTTTGGCAGGCTGACCTCGGTCAGTCCCGTGCACTTGACAAAGGTATAATCGCCGATGCTGCTGACGCCCTCCTCCACAACGGCTTTTATGCTGTGGTTGCGGCTGAGGTACCAGGGCGTGTAAATGTAATTGGTTGTGGTATAGTCCGCGCCGCTGCCCTCTCCCGTGAGGTGAACCTCTTCAAGATGCGTAACACCTGAGAAAAAGCCTTTTTCTATTTTAATGGCAGCGGGAATGCTGAGATATCTGATGCCGGAGCAGCCGTTGAATACATCTGTTCCGAGCTTTGTGACGCGGGTGGGAATGGTGAGGCTGCTGAGCCCCTTGCAGTTCATAAAAGCTCTGGCGCCGATTTGCCTCAGCGTGGAGGGCAGCTCCAGCTTTTCAAGAGAGGAGCAGTCCGAAAAAGCCCAGTCTCCTATCGCTGTGACGCCCTCGGGAATACGCAGTTCCCTGAGCGATTCGCAAAGCCCGAAGCTGTTGTCCTCTATTGTCTTAACCGTGTCGGGAAAAATGATTTCTTCCAGCGAAGAGCAGTCATAAAACGCGAACAAATCTATTTTTTCAACACTGTCGGGCAGCTCGATTTTTTTCAATGACAGGCACTGCCTGAATGCGCTGTTTTCGATGACTTTAATCTTTTGGGGAATGACAATTTCTGTCAGAGACTCGCACTCTTTAAAGGCGTGCGGCCCGATGCTGCGAACAGAGGTAGACATATCGACTCTCTCCAGCTTTTTGCAGCCGCTGAATGCCTTTTCCTCTATCTCAGACATGGTGCCGGGGATACGGGCGTATCTGATGTCGCTGCCGGCATATGTGGTGCCGATGGATGAAACGCCGTAAGGTATGACCAGGTTTCCTTCGCTGATAAAGCTCCTGGCTTCAACGTTGGCAAAGACCACCACCCTGATGGTAAAGGTCTTTCCGCCGGATGCGGCGGTCAGCAGCGCCGCGGTGTCCTGCTCCACTTCGTTTGCCTTTATTACGCCGTTCGTGCCGGTCAGGGAAAGCGCGGTTTCGCCCTCAGGGAGTGAAAACTCCAGCCCGGAGCAGTCTGCAAAGGTCTGTCCGTCGATATTAATGAGACTGAGTACATCGTCGTCCGCGGCAGAAACTTCGGTTCCGGAGATAATACAAAAAACCGCGTCGGCTCCGTCGCCGCCGAAAACATTTCCCATGAGCTTGTTTGAATCACCGCACCCGCAGACAAAGAACAACAGCACCGGTAAGAGCGCCGAAGCTGCGGCAATAAGAAACCTTTTCATTTGTTTGCACCTTCCGAAGAATGTACTCTCTTGAAAGTCATTGTATCATTTTTAAAGGCTCAGTTAAACCATTATTTTAAATTCATTTGTATTTTAAAACCGCCGCCGCGGATTTTGACCTCCGCGAGCGAGCCGGATATCAGCGGCATCATGGGCGGCAGATGCCCGATGTCCAGATCCATCACGATGGGCACGCCGTATTTGCCCAGAATGTCGAGGGCGGCCTGATAATGCGTAAGCCCCATAAATTCCTGTCCGTAGGTCATGGGTCTGCCAAAAAGAAATCCTTTTGCGTTCTCAAACCACCCGGCATTTTCAAACTGCCAGAGCGTGCGGCGCATGTCCATAGGACTGAATGAAAATGCTTCCATAAACCAGACTGTGCCGTCCGCGGCGTACCTGCGGGCGAAATCCGCCGCGCCGTCAAAGCGCGTTCCGCACAGGCTCTTGAGGCAGTCGATACAGCCGCCGATTAATCTGCCGGAAAAACTTACATCCTCATCTGTTTCGCGAGCGCCCTCAAAGGCCCGCAGTTTAAACGGCCGGTTGATAATATATGGCTGAAGCGGCGGCAGCTCCTCCGGCAGGGCTTCGTCCGCCTGCCAGCCGCCGTAACTATTCATGGTCAGCTTTTCGCCGCGCAGGAGCGCGAGCGCATCGCCGAGTGCCTCATGCTGGGGCGTCAGCCCGAATGACGGCGCACACGGCCCGTAGATAGCCGCCGTATCGCACAGCGTGGTCAGCGGAAAAACCAGGTTCGTATTGTCCGAATAACCCATGTACCACTTTGGCTCTGCCGTCTTTATCGCGTCAAAATCCACAAAGTCCAGATCCTCGCACATGGTTTCGCCGCCGCCGCAGGAAAGGATGACGTCGCTTCTGTCGTTTAAAAAGAAATCGTTTATCTCCGCGCCGCATTTTTCAGCCGTGTTGCTCTTTCCCACGCCTTCGTCCAGCCGGCAGTTCGGCCCGGTAACGCAGGTGTAGCCCAGTTCCTCAAAACGCGCAAGAGCAGCCGTAAACCTGGTATCATAAGGCTCCGAAGAGCAGCCGAAGGACGGGGCTATAAAGCCTATCCGTCCTCCGTTTTGTAAAAATCTCGGGTATCTCATTATCTTCCCAGTTTCTCGTGAATCTTTGAAAGCCTGTTGAGCGCCTCGTAAAGTGTTTCGTCCTTTTTGGCAAAGTGCAGACGCACGATGTTGTTGATATTTTCTCTGAAAAAGCTGGTGCCGGGAACCATGCCGACGCCGACCTTTTCTACCATTTCCACGCAGAATTCCTGGTCTGTCTGCCCGGGCGCGAGGAAAGGCGAAATATCAGCCAGCACAAAATACGTGCCCTCGGGTCTGGTGAACGGGATGCCTATCTCCTCCAGTCCCGTGGTGAATATCTTGTTCATGTGGGCGTAATGTGCCTGGAATTCCTCGTAGTAGCTGTCGGGCATCTCGAGTCCCGCCACAGCCGCCTCCATGAGCGGCGAAGGGGCGCCGACGGCGTTGAAATCGTGGTACTGCTTTATCCTGTCCATAATCTCCTTCGGAGCGATGGCGTAGCCGAGACGCCAGCCGGTGATGGAATAGGTCTTTGACAGGGACGAGCAGCTGACCGTCCTCTCCCACATGCCGGGGAGGGAGTTCATGTAAATATGCTTGTGGTCGTCGTAGACGATGTGCTCGTACACCTCGTCCATGATGGCGTAAACATCGTATTTGACGCAAAGCTCCGCGATGAGCTTCATCTCTTCCATGGTAAAGACTCTGCCGCTGGGGTTTGCGGGGTTGCAGATCAGGATGGCCTTCGGGTTCTGTCTGAAAGCATCCTCCAGCACCTCGGGGTCAAACCTGAAGGTGGGCGGAATCAGCGGAACATATATGGGCTCGCAGCTCGCCATAATGGTCTGCGCGTGATAGTTTTCAAAATAAGGGGAGAAAATGACTATTTTGTCGCCGGGGTTTGTAAGGGCGAAAATGGTGTCCACCATAGCCTCGGTGGAGCCGATGGTCACGACCATCTCGGTCTCGGGATCCAGCGTTCTGCCCATGAATCTGCCTGCTTTGGCGGCCAGCGCCCTGCGGAAGTTGGGGGCGCCCATGGTGATAGGGTACTGGTGCGGTCCGAGGTCCGCCACTTCTTTGAGTCTGTCGGTAATGGCCTTGGGCGGGTCAAAATCCGGATAGCCCTGTGACAGGTTTATAGCTCCCTTCGCGAGGGAGATTCTGGTCATTCTCCTGATGACGGAGTCCGTAAAACGTGCGTTTTTGCGGCTCATTTCCTTCATGATTCAATAACTCCTTTCAGCTGCTGCAGCCACTCTGCATTGTATTCATCTATATGACCTGCATCCACCAGGCGTGCAATCTCCGGGTCAATGGGAATCTTTACCGTTTTTTTGATGCCGTATTTGGCGGCGATTTCGTCCGCTCTGCTCTTGCCGAAAATCTCGTGAATGCATCCGCAGTCCGGGCATCTGAAATAACTCATGTTTTCTACCAGCCCGAGCACGGGAACGGACATCATATCGGCCATTTTCACGGCTTTTTCGACTATCATGCCCACGAGCTCCTGAGGGGACGCAACCACTATCACGCCGTCCAGCGGCAGCGATTGAAACACCGTCAGCGGCACATCTCCGGTTCCGGGAGGCATATCCACGAACATATAGTCCACCGCGCCCCAAAGAACATCCTGCCAGAACTGTTTCACCACACCGGCCAGAATAGGTCCGCGCCAGATAACGGGCGCTGTCTCGTCTTCCGTCAAGAGATTAACCGACATGACGGAAATGCCTCCGGCGCTGCGCGCGGGGTAAATGCCCAGCTCGTTTCCTATTGCTTTTTCATGGATACCGAAGGCCTTTGGAATAGACGGTCCCGTGATGTCAGCGTCCATAATGGCTGTCTTATATCCCTCGCGGGATGCCATGACCGCCAGCAGCGAGGTGACAAGGCTCTTTCCTACGCCGCCCTTTCCGCTGACTACGCCGATGACCTTTTTGATGACGCTGCCGTCGTGCGGGGGAATCTGCATGCTGCCGGACTGACGCTCTCCGCAGTCGCCCACGCCGCAGGTTTCACAGTTATGTGTGCATTCGCTCATAGTATAATCTCCTGCCTGAAAAAATACCGATACACTTTATCACAAATATGGCTTTATTTCAATTTAAAAGGCTTTCAGACGAGCATAATACCCGACAGAAAGTCGTTTTTGGGCTCGCCTTTTTTCTGTTGGCCGCGCCACGAATAAAACCTGCCGCCGTGAAGCGTGCAATGCCTCGGGAGAATAACATTTTCTTTTCTGACTCCGGCCCGGGTCAGCGAGAGCGAAATGGCCATCGCCAGATCCAGCAGGCTGTGCCCTTCCCGCACGGGCGTGAAAATCATCTCCGTCTCTTCCTCGGAAAAATTCTTTGAAAACTCCGCCCTGAGATCGTCACTGACCTCGTAGCATTTTCCGCAGATGCAGGGGCCGATTGCGGCCATCACGTCAGCGGGGTCGGTGCCGTAACTGTCCTGCATAAGAATCAGTGCTTTTTTGCTGATTTCTCCTGCTGTTCCGCGCCAACCGCTGTGTATCATGCCTATCGCGCGGCGAACAGGATCCAGCAGGAAAACGGGTGCGCAGTCCGCCGCGATGGTGGTGAGCATCAACCCTTTTTCGTTCGTGATTATCCCGTCATAGTCGCCCTTGTCCGAAGGATAAAAGACGCCCTCGCCGCCGTTTTCGCCGGTCACGGCAAAGACGTTTGAGGTGTGCGCCAGATTAAAACCCACTATTCTGTCTTCCGAAAGCCCGTAGCGCGACAGCACCCGGCGGTAGCAAATCAGGTCGCGCTCCGGCGTGTTTCTCCAGCCGAACTCGTCTTTTGTTGTGGAAAAGGTTTTTACGAGTCCGGTACGGTCAAATTCGGGAACGGAAACGAATTCCATTTATTTGAACATCTCCGTGATCTGCTCTTTTTGCTTGTAGCCCACCGAGGTGGCGACTGCCTTGCCGCCCTTAAAAACCATCAGCGTGGGGATACTGTTTATTCCGAACCTGACGGCCAGCTCGTCCTCTTCGTCCACGTTTATCTTGCAGACCTTAATCCTTCCGTCGTACTCTCCGGCGATTTCGGCCACGATTGGCGCCAGCATCTGGCACGGGCCGCACCACGACGCCCAAAAATCCACCAGAACGGGAATATCGGAGCCGATTACTTCTGATTCAAAATTAGCTTTTGTTACGGTGATTTCTGACATGATTTTCTCCTTATTTCGCTTTGTAATACAGCATACAATGGCAAAAGCCCTCATACTCCGGATCGTTTATCTGATCGCGGAATTCCTTGCACATACATTTTGTGTCGGGGGTTCTCTCCCGGCGGCAGGGGCAGTAGCCGCCTGTCTTTTCAAGGCCTTCCTTTATGAGCTTTACTATTTTTTCGTCGGGATTAAAAGATACTTTCATTACTTACCTCCAAAAACGCCCCTTTACCGTGGCAAAGGGGCTGATGAAAACGGGCTGCGTTTATTCCTCTGAATCGGACGTGCCGTAATTGGGTTTTTCTATCTGTACGATAGCCGCCTTTTGCATCGGTATGCGGCAGTTTTTGTTGCTGCCGAATTCTACGATGACGGTGTCTTCCGTAAGGTCTATGATTGTTCCGTAGAAGCCGCTGGTGGTCAGAACGGAATCACCGACAGCCATTGAATCATAGAGACTCTGCTGCTCTTTTTTCTGCTTGCGGTTCGGGCGAATGATCATCAGATACATAAAGCCAACGATGATGACAATGTAGATGATCCAGAACCAGCCGCCGCCTCCGAACAGTCCGCCGGATGCAGCGGATTCTCCGCTTGCATTCGACGCCGCGGTGCCGGTGCCCGCCAGCCCACAGGCCGTAAAGGACATCACCGCAAGTGCCATCATAATCGCTGCTGTGATTTTTTTCATACTAAACCTCCTGAATGCTTATTTTCCATTGACTGCCGCAAGTTTGGAGGCTTTGTACCGATCCCACGTGCCGGAGTCAAGTGCATTTCTGATTTCGAACATCATATTATTATAAAAATACAAATTATGCAATACGCAAAGTCTCATTCCCAGCATTTCTCCGCTCTTTAAAAGATGGCGGATATAGGCGCGTGAATAACGTCTGCAGGCGGGGCAGCCGCAGCCGTCTTCTATGGGCGAGTCGTCGAGCTTGTATTTTTCGTTGAAAAGATTGAGCTTTCCGTGATTGGTGTAGACGTGCCCGTGGCGGCCGTTGCGGCTGGGATAGACGCAATCAAAAAAGTCCACGCCGCGATCCACTCCCTCGAGGATGTTGGACGGGGTTCCCACTCCCATCAGATAAACGGGCTTGTTTCTGGGAAGGCGCGGAACGACAGTGTCCAGTATATGGTACATCTCCTCGTGGCTTTCGCCCACGGCCAGACCGCCCACAGCGTAACCGGGCAAATCCAGTTCTGCTATTTGCTGCGCATGTTCTATGCGGATGTCTTCGTAGGTGCCGCCCTGGTTGATGCCAAACAGCAGCTGGTCGGGATTGATAGTACCCGGCTGCTCCGCGAGGCGGGCGAGCTCGTCACGGCAGCGGATTAGCCATCTGGTTGTGCGATCCGTGCTGGCGCGGACGTAATCACGCGGAGAGGGATTTTCACAGCATTCGTCAAAGGCCATTGCTATGGTGGAGGCGAGATTGCTCTGAATGCGCATGCTCTCCTCCGGACCCATGAATATGCGGCGCCCGTCCACGTGCGAATTAAACTCCACGCCTTCTTCGCGTATTTTGCGGAGCTTCGCGAGAGAAAACACCTGGAATCCGCCGCTGTCTGTGAGGACGGGGCGGTCCCAGTTCATAAATTTATGTATGCCGCCGAGCGAGTGAATCACGTCATCGCCCGGGCGCACGTGCAGATGGTAGGTGTTTGAGAGCTCCACCTGGCAGCCGATCTGTTTAAGATCCTCTGTGGAAACGGCGCCCTTTATCGCGGCGGCCGTGCCCACGTTCATAAATACAGGTGTTTCTATCACGCCGTGAACCGTCGTCATGCGCGCTCTTTTTGCTCTTCCCGATTCGGCAAGTATTTCGTACATATATTTCCCCCTGGCCGCCGTCAGAATTCTATTACGCCGGAGGCTCTGTCACGCGGCGCCACGCTGATGTCCGCGCCGCAGCCGATGAATTTGCTTTCGACTCTGATGGTTTCGTAGGCAAGTTCTTCGTAATTATTGGTTTTGCTGATATGACCGAGAATTACCTTTTTGAGCCTGTCGGAGTATATTTCTCCCAAAAGCTCCGCCGCCGCTTCGTTTGACAGGTGTCCCCTGCTGCCCATTATCCTCTGCTTCAGATAGTACGGATAAGGTCCCGTCTGCAGCATTCTGATATCGTGATTTGTCTCCAGCAGAACCGCGTCGAGCCCCGTCAGGCGTTCCACTATGCCTCTGTCATATTCGCCCAGGTCCGTAACCACTGCCGCCGTGGAACTGCCGTCGGAAATCTTGTACATAACGGGCTGAGCCGCGTCGTGCGAAACGGAAAAACACTCTACGTCCAGGTCTCCGAGGCTGTAGGAAAATTCCGGTGAAATAATGCGGAAAAAGTCCTCTTCCACCTTTCCTATCAGCTTTTTTTCCGTGATGGCTCTGTGAGTGCCTTCGGTCATATACGCGGGAAGCTCATATTTTCTCATAAGAGAGCCGAGCCCCGAAATGTGATCCGAGTGCTCATGCGTGATAAATACGGCGTCCAGGTCATTCGCGGACAGTCCGGCTTCCGCCAGCCCGGCTTCTATGCGTCTCATCGGTATTCCCGCGTCAATCAGAATGTTTCTTTTTTCCGAGCCTATGTAAACGCAGTTTCCGCTGCTTCCGCTCGCTATGGTCACTATTTTCATGCTTTGTTTCCGTTAAAAAAACTGTTTATTCTCTTTATTTCCACGGCGATTTGCTCTTTAACGTCCTGCACGTCGCCGTTATTGTCAATAATCACGTCCGAAAGCCGCGCGTACTCCGCGTCCGTAAGCTGTGAAGCAATGATCTCACGGGCTTTTTCCTCAGTGTAGCCGCGGGCAGCGGTAACGCGCCTTACGCGGGTATCTTCATCCGCGCGGACGTACCATATCTCGTCGCAGAGGTTTTTGAAATCCCCCTCCACCGGAAGAGCCGCTTCAAAGACAATGATGCCGTCGCGGGTGCGAGCCTTGTGAAAGAGGAACCGACGCACCGCGGGGTGGATGATGGCGTTAAGAGCTTCGCGTTTTTCGGGGTCGTGAAAGACAATGCGGGCGATTTCGTTTCTGTCCACATTGCCGTCGGGCATAATTATCTCCTGCCCGAACAGCGCCACCACGTCGTTAAAGGCCGGACCGTCCGAAAGCGTGAGTGAGCGCGAAATCCTGTCCGCCTGATATACTCTCGCGCCGAATTCATTTTCGAGATAATACAGGACGGTGCTTTTTCCCGCGCCTACGCCGCCGGTCACGCCTATTATGTAGTTTTTATCGCTGATTTTCATTTTACTTTGTCTCAAACCAGCTGGAGCCGGTTTCTATGCCTACCTCCAGCGGGACGCCCAGCTTTATCACGCCGGTCATGGTCTCGCGCAGGAGCCTTGTTACGGCTTCGACCTCCGCCGCCGGAACCTCCAGCAGCAGCTCGTCGTGTATCTGCAAAACCACGCGGGAGCTGTAGCCGCCGTCCTTAAGAGCGCGAGTCACCGCCAGCATAGCCAGTTTCATTATATCGGCGGCGCTGCCCTGTACGGGCGAATTCATCGCCACCCGCTCTCCGAACTGACGCTGCATATAATTGGCGGATTTGAGCTCCGGAACGGGACGCCGTCTGCCCAGAATGGTGGTTACATAGCCGTGGTTTTTGGCG
>JAFTAU010000051.1 GCA_017455435.1 Lachnospiraceae bacterium
ACCAGAGATCTACATTTTCTTGATCCGAGAGCTGGTCAACCGACCACTCTTCCCAGCCGGCGTCCAAAAGCTCACCCGCCAGACAGTCCGTGCGGAATCGCGAAAAGACTGTTCCGGAAGAAACCGCCGTGGGAGGAGTGCCGCACATGATTATCTGCGGATTTTTCGAATCTGAGACAGTATACTTCAGAGTGCTTTCCTGGTCGTCGGTGTATTCCTGAGCTTCATCGATGACCAGAAGGTCAAAACCTTCTCCAAGTCCACCTGTAGTAGTTCGCGTCCGGAAATCCACTCTGCCGCCACCGTATTTTTCGGACAGTTCTATAAATTCCTGCCCCTTCGATTTTCCGGCTTTGTAGCCGTCTTTGACTTTGCCTCTTATCTCCTTTATGCCGGATGCCTCAAGAAGCCGAACGAGACGCTTATAAGCTGCGCCAGATGTAGACGTTCGGTGCGCTGTGTGGAGTATCGCTTCACCCTGCTTCAGTCCCCAAAGCTCACGCATAGCCACAACCTCATTTTTTCCGTTTCGTCTGGGAACAGAAAAGCCGAAGCGCGAATGTACCCACAGCCCCTCTTCATTCTGGCCCATGAGGTTATCCAGGATGAGGGTCTGCCATTCCATAGCTTTTTTGCGTGTTCTTTTATAAATTTTGACCGCCTCTGCGCCGAGAGTCATCTCATACGGCAGTATGTATGACTTAGTCGGTGTTTGGCGGCCGATACGGGTTGGACTCATATTTTATCCAGCTATTTCTTTGAGCATTGCCTCAAGTATTTCTTCTTTTGACAATTCAAAAGTATAAAACCAGTCACCATCTTCACCAAATCCGCCCAGTTCAGCTTCTGCTAACGTGTCAGCATATTCGAGGCAAAAGGCCTCTGACTCAAAAAACATAACAATTCTAAAACAACAATTATCCGCAACATAATACGGAATCTTATCCCCATCATTTACTTTGAATCGTTTAGAAAACTCCGATTCTAAAAACTCCTTTATTTCATCCATGTTTTCGCTTTCCTTTCTTAAGTTTTCCATTCATTTCATATCTCAGTACGCCACTCCGTCCAGAACTAACCTTGTAATACGCCCCGTTATGATGTGAACACTTCTCTGGGTGATACTGATAATATCTTCCGTCTATTTTGAAATTGATTTTAAAGCCCCCACCTTTTTCAAAAGGTATTCCTGCAAGCATTCCTCGATTCAGTGGTTTAACTTCAAAACCGATTTCTTCAAGATACTTCTTCCATTCGCCCGGTGTACGGGTTCCGAGCACTTCCGGCGTAGTGAAAATCTGCCTTTCAAATTCACGTTGCTTCTGCTCATTCAGTATCTCCTGTTCTCTTTCGCGCCTTGCGTCTCTGTAAGTAGTGAACTTCTTTTTGCTCCAAACGTCAGTATAGCCTCTTCCGGACTTGCAAACCACTATACACTTACAGTTGTCGTGACGCCAGTATACCTCTTTAGGCTCTTTGCCGAGTTCATACGTATGGGCGAATTTCTCACACCATTCGCAACACTCTCCAATCTGTCGCCTGATGATATATTGTTTTATTCCTGCATCAGCTCGGTGCTCCGCATTTGCCTTCACGGAGCTATCACACATAGCACGACACATATTTATAATCACCGGAGTAAGTCCGTAAAGTTTATCATACAAATCATCCATTGTCATCGTCCCCGGTGAGTCTGAGTAATTTTTCCAAAAAGTTCTTCAGTCGTTCTTTTGGAAGTTCAGCTTTGACCGCTTTCAAATGTATGTTCATTGACTCATTCTCGTTTTCGATTACGATACCCATGGCTTCATTCACTGCATCATTCACTGTTTCAAACAACGGCAGCACTGTCCGGCTGACAATATTCCAGTAGAGCTTTCCATCCGGAAGAGCTGCGTTTACAAGCGCATAGATCAGAGCGGATGAAGCGCACCGGCCGAGAGCTTCCGAGTACAGCGACACATCAGTGCCGGTAGCCGTACCCTCTGCGAGCTTCTTATTGAAACTCCGGATATATGTATCTTTTGACGTGAGCCGTGAAAACTCGCTCATCAGTTTTTCATTGATTTCGGGCACAATGTCAGCAGCCATCTTTTACCTCTTTTCGATGCCGGTCAGATCACGAAGATTCTCCTCCGTGAAGTAGCCGGGAACAGCCTGGTTGATCTTGATCGCGCCGTCGCCAATGCCGGAGAGCATAGCGGAATCCGGTTCAAATATCGGTTCCCAGATAGGTTTAACCTCTGCGAACGCAGAACGTTTATAATCGTGTTCGTCTCTGAGGCAGGCCGCCACGTAAGCAACATTTAAGAATCCGCTGCCAAAACACCTCTGCGCCTTTCTGGCTTTAAGGCGGAGATTCTCATGCGCTGCCTTGATTGCTTCCTGCGATGCAGGGTTCCCGCTGGAGAATCCCATGTCCTCAACAGTCAGTCCGGTTTCACCGGCAAAAAGGGAAGCGAGGGTTTTAAGTTGCTCATTGTGAGGGCTCATGGACTGCTGTGCGAACTGCCCGAGAGTCGGCTTTTCGCCGTTTTCCCCTTCTGATATCGTGAGCAGAGTGGACATGGAAGCCGACCACTTATCGGCTATTTCAGCATCCTCCGACAGACCTACAATATACTTCTGCGGAAATGAAAAGAACTCTGCGGAGATCTCAGTTCTTTTGACTGTGCGGCAGGCGCTCGCTACAAGAGACATACATGCCCGGGATATTACAGATCGACCGAAGGGTCTGACCGCGTCCGGGCGGTACACGATTGGAACCAATAGAGTCTGGCTAATAGGATAGTTGTATTGCCTCTGTTCACCCGAGGCATATACGTAAGTAGTCGTACCTGGCGTGAAGTACGCCTCTGCCGTAGGAGCCCCTGTTTTGCGGTCCCTTTCCAGCACGGCATATCCTGTTTTTAACATTCCGGTGATGGGATCTATTACACCGGTTGCGCTGCCGCCGTCTATCACCTGGAGTCTCGGCTTCCCGTTCTCGTCGGGCGAAATATAAACAAAGCAACAGCTTGATATAAGAGCTGACAGAACGGCAGAATCAAACAGGACATCCGGATTGTTCATCCGGAATATCTCATTAGTCCCAAAATCATCACCGCGCATTTCACGGAAGACGAGACGGTCCGCCAGGGAGTCCACGGCCTTGCCACACCACCCCAGAATCGAGACCATATTCCGGAGCCTCGGAGGGGTGGATATCCTAAAGTCCGGAACGCTGTTTTTCATCTCGTAAAAAGCATACCTTTTTTTCACTTTTTTACACTTTTCTGAAAGTTTGTTCCTCAGATAGCCCAAACTCGCTATTTCACTACTCATTTTGCTATTCCTTTCTTTTTTAAATCAGAACGCTCCCGACAGCTCATATCAAACGTGGGGGATTTTTCCACTATGACGGCGGGGACGTCGGACGGGGGACATCAACGGGTGGTATGCCCCCGGTAGTTCTTCCAGTCAAATGACTGGGGTAAAATCCGGTTTGAGAGTTCTTGTTTGTGCATCGTTTTACTTGCTCTTATGACTGAATCCGCTTTCTGACGGTTGCAGCCCCAATGAGCGAGCTGAAGATTGTCAATGTCTGACGGATGACCACCTTTCGCAATCGGTATGATGTGGTCTATGGTGGGGGAGAGGGGGTCAGGGAACTTGAGCGAGAAGTCAACCGGATGACCACATATGCCACACACTGTTTGATTCGCAAATATGATCTTCTTGTTGCGGAAGTACACCGTCTCGTGTCCCTTCTGCCTGTTCGCTCGCCGCACCGTGCTTGTTTTCTTTCTTGTCACTGCCGGCATTGTTTTTCCCTCCAACGAGGATTATAAAACAGCCTTGCCACTAAAAAGACGCCCCGGAAAGCCGCCTGTCCAGTAACCAGTAGAACCGGTAGCGGTATATCCGGAAGGTTTCTTTACCGCAGGGGACCCCCCGGAGGTATATTTGCTTCCAGGAGGGTCTCTTTGAAGTGACATATTCGAAAAGCCAGTTTTTAATGACGTCATCCTCTGCGAACATCTCTTTCAAAACTGCTTTGATATCCGTTTCGAGGATGATTCGGCCATCAGGATCCCGTTCAGTACATGCAGCCTTCAAAAAGTCTGCTTTGACTTTCGGCAGCTTATACTTGTCCGCTTTAGCTTTGTAGTTTCTCATACTTTCGAACTCCAATTTTTTCCGTAAGCGGCGAGGATCTCTTCGAACTCCTCGACATCATGGTTGCGGAGATAATAGTCTTCCGTTCCGTCCTCCTGCTCTTCGACGCCAATATGCAGAAGCTCATGAAAAAGCAGAATCTCTATCTGCTTTTCATTCAGCCCTTCAATGTTCGGAGCATAGAGCACGATCAGGAAGTCTGCGGTGATTGCCCAGCGATTTTTCGGGCTGACTTTTTCGCACTGTCCATATACAAGCTTGTCGCGGCCGCGCTTGCGTTTGGCGTCGCTCTCCAGGTACATAATCTTCGCCTTGCTGTTCTTGACGTGCCGCAGAAGCGGCTCGCTCTGGATGAGCCTGTTACCCTGTTCTTCCAAAAGTGCGCTTTGCGTTCTTTTTTCAGCCATTTTTCTTTTCCCTCCATTTTCCACGTTTGCAAAAATGCTCCTCGCTGTGCATAACTCTTTCTATCTCGCACCAGCCAAAGCCGTAAGGAAGCGGCTCGCCTTTCCCTTCCAGCCTCTGCCGCCAGTAAGCGCAGTTTACACAACAGATCGCCGGCGGCTGCGGTTCATGAGGATCTCTGTCGGCCAGATTGACCAGCCAGATAAGGAGTGCTATCCCGACAACGCCGATAATTCCAAAAATCCACCAAGCCATAATTCAGTCTCCCTTCGTGATGAGATATACTTTCGCGCGTTCATACACGCGGTTACATTCGGACTCCGGAAGAAACAGATCTACCCACTTATCGCGGTCACATCCGCTCACGCTTCCCCAGTCCATAATTTCAAAGGTTCCCCAGCCTTCCACGTAGATCAGGCAGCCTTTAAGTTGCTTATAATTTGCCCGGCTGACTGCGGCGGTATAGTATTCCTCTGCTCTCTTTCCGCTGGCAGTCTGATGGGCGCTGCCTGAATTACACCGAACGCAGTATTCCGTTATCGTCCACGTGCCGAGCAGCTCCTTCTTTTCTTCCGGTTCTGCCTCAGCGGTCTGCGACTCTGCAACCTCTGCGCCAGACTCTTCTGATGTTTCCTCTGCGCTCATCGGCAGCGCGGTGGTTTCGATATTCACCAGGGAAACACCCGCAGCACTCTGTACCTCTGCGACCGGCGCAGTGTTTGTCTCGGCTTTTGCTTCGATTGCCGGCTCCGGCCGGATGTCCGAGATCACCAGGCAGCACACGCAGACGGCAAGCGACACTATCACCCATTTAAGTTTCTTCATGTTGTCTCCTTTCAGCACCGAAGGCGGAGCAGGGTGTAGCTCCGGCACGGCCAACCTGTCAAAGGATTGATGCCTTCGAAGAAGCTATCCTTGTCCAGGTAGTAGCCATCCGGCACCTTGATTTCGTGCCACGTCTTCCAGCGCCTGTATAATTTCTTTTCCGGCTCCGGAATTGTTAGATTCCTCGAGCAGGAATAACTACTCTCTCTGAGGCGGTTATCGGTCAGCGGCGATTTGGTGATGTATGCCGCGAGCCTCCGGAACTCTCCCTCGCGGAACGGCCCGGAGTTGTTCAGAAGCTGAGATACCACCTTGCCCTTTTTCCACAACCGGGCGAGAACGATATCCGTTTCTGACATCCTGTTGATAACTATGTGGATGTGCCACGCGCCCTTCGTGCCGCACTCTATGTTCGCGATCCAGCGCAGCTCACACCCATACCGCATATATGCCGCCCGCACCTGGCGAATGAACCTTCGCAGATCTTCCTTCGCCGCTGCCATATCAGCAGGGCGATTCTGGCGTTCATATGTCAGCGTGGAAAAATAATCATTCTGCCGGAAGTATGCCCGGAGCTTCCTCCGGCACTTCACAGTCTTCATGTATTGGTTCTTCCTGGCCATCGCCTCCGGCGTTGGCTTTTTTCTTGCGCTTCGTCTCATGCCCGGTGCGCCGTAGCGCCCATCATGATACTCATCTATCTCGATAGCATTCGGAAATTTGTAGGTGGTTTTTCGGTATGCCATAACGTCCTAAATTTAATCTTTTTATCCAGTTTGAAATGGGCGGTCGAAAAGCCCATTGATAAATTGTTTTTTCGGTTTTCAAAGAGCGGCCGAAAAGCCGTTAATATTTTTCGGGTTTGGCTTCCCGGTTCAGACATTTTGTCATCCCCGGGAAGCACCTTTAGGAGGAGTATCGGGTCTGAGCAAACAGACCCCGGATTATGAACAGTCAGAATGGCCGCAGCCTCGGCCATCTGGTTCTTCTTACTCTGATGCGTTCCTGGCGTTTGGCTTCTATCGCCTCGGCGCGTTTGTCTCCAAGCATTAAATAATCCGGTTGAGGCAGCAGTTCATCTCTGGCGAATGATTCATAGCGCCTAAGGAGCAGCAGCTCCGGCCCGTTAATGTAGTAGAAGGGCTTCATCATCCGTTCATCCTTCGATTCGGAGTAAAGTCTTTTTAATTCTTCCCAGTCTTTGACATCTTCGAGATTCGCCCGATCGCTTTCAAAGATTTTAATTTCAAGCCACTTAATCGCGGCGGCGATTGCCAGAGGGGAGCAGTCATATTTGAACTTCCGCTCCTTGATGGCTGCCAAGGAAACTGTTACTTTGTGATCTGACATGGCTTTACCCCTCGCGACCGATGGTCTGAGCATTTAACTGGTCAAGATACATCGGCAGGTTAATCATGAATTTGTTTCCTATATCAATGTAGGGAACAGTGCCTGCATTGCAGCCCTTTCGGATAGCGTATTTCGCTATTCCGGTTATCCGGCAAGCCTCTGCGACCGAGACAAATACCGGGGTGCCTTCCGGCGAAGTTATTGGTGTTGTCATTGGTGTCATCTCCTATCAGTCTTGGAAGCCGAAAAGGGCTCTATATTCCTTCATACTTATCGTGATATCAGCAAAGTCATCTCCCGATACTCCTGCGAAGATTAAGGTGCCACAGAAGTCCCCCCCTCCAAATGTGCAGTTATAAGGCAGCCATAGCAGGCGACCGTTCTCATTACAGATGATTACGAGATCCTCTGACACCGTCACAGTCTCAATGGGACCGTCGACAGTGTTCTGTAGATTTTTAAGTGTGTTACTGATAAATGTCATGTGTCCGACAGGTTCGTCAGGGCGCTTAATAATTACTTTGATTCTTGTCATCGGTTAATCTCCTTGTTGTCAATTTGTAGATGTTTCCGAGCCGTCTCTTAAAAATGCGAGTGATTACCCCTCAGTTTTAAAAAATAACTGCTCAATTGGCACATCTATGCTAAATGCCTTTTTGATAGTTGATGCTTCAAATACCGTAAAATCACTTTTGCCAGTCATCTTTCGCGAAACCGCTTCTTCCCGCTTGCCGATGGCTTGAGCCAAGTCCCTGTTGGTAATGCCTCTCCTCGCCATCTCCGCCTTCAAATTTGAATACAGCATTGCCCCCTCCTTTCTTTATGTCGTTAATTTTTTTGGTAGTTTGCTAAATTCGGCAAACTTTATTTACAATAATAGTCCGTATTTAGCAAAAGTCAATAGTAATTCGCGAAATATGGCATATAATTTGCGATAATTAGCATATTTTTGTTGCTTTTATTCAAATTTCGATATACTATAGTAGCGAAAGGAGATATAGATATGACAATAGAAGACAGCCTAAAAAACCTTATCCTCTCTCGATATCGGAGCGTCCGTGATTTTGCAATCAAGACAGACATACCTTGTTCAACTGTGAACGGCATTATTAAGCGTGGGGTACAGAACTCTAGTGTGAGCAATGTTATCAAGGTATGTCAGGCGCTTAATATCAGCGCTGACGATCTCGCCAGCGGCAAGATCACACCCATAACACCGTCAGATGAAAGCATCGGAATAGAATTATCTGACCTCTTGCAAATGCACCGGATGAAGCTTGTTGATCACAACATAACCATCAATGGAGAGCGTATCAGCGCCTTTGATGCGGAACTTCTGATTGATTCAATGGAAATGGCAATAGAATTTATTAAGAAGCGACATCAGAGAGGATGACAGGAATATATAACAGTTGATAAAATACAATGCCTCTATAGGAGGGCTAACGACATGTCGCAACAAGATTTCAATCAAATATTTGCAGCTAATTTAAACTACTATCTTTCTGTTTCGCCTCATACAAGAACCGAGCTGGCAGAGTATGTAGGAGTCAGCACTGCATCAATAAGTAACTGGTGCAAAGGCATTAAACTTCCAAGAATGGATAAAGTTGATAAAATGTGTGATTTTTTTGGCATCACAAGAGCAAAGCTTTTACATGATTATTCCGAAAGCGCTCCCACATCCAGCGCCGACATTCATCGCAAGATTGACCTTCTTGATGAACAGGACCTTGATGACCTTAATGATTACATAAACCTGAAACTTTCCAAAGATAAATACAAGAAGAAATGATGAATACCGTTTTCAGTCAAAATCTCAAAACTGCAAGAGAAATAGCAGGGCTATCTCAAAAAGATGTTTCTGCACGTGTGGGCGTTGCAAAATCCACATATTCATTATATGAGTCAGGAAAACGAGAGCCTAACATATCCACAATCTGTAAAATAGCAAAAGTTTTAAAAATCTCCGGCAACGAGCTTTTAGGGACAGGCAGTTCTCCTCCATACAATGATTTGTTAACAAAAATCAAAAAACTTGATAATGAAGACCGTGCAGTAGTTGAAGCAACAATTAACGGATTATTACTAAGAGACAAGTACAATGATAAGTAAATTATATGAAAACATCAAATCATTCCGGCTTATGCATGGTTGGACTCAGGACGAGCTGGCGCGACGAACTGGATATACCGATAGATCTACTATTGCAAAAATTGAAGCGGGCATCGTAGATCTGACTCAAAGCAAAATTGTTCTATTTGCTTCCGTTTTTGGTGTTACTGCTTTCGAACTCACAGGCTGGAATGACGAAGTTTTTTCACCTGTCTCTACTACACCTTGCAAAGACATCCTTATAACCAAAATAGAAAAACTAGATTGTGAAGATCGCGCTGTAGTCGAAGCTATAGTTGACGGACTATTATCAAGAGACAAATACAATAAGGAAAAGTAAATCTATGTCAATCGGAAAAAGAATCAGAATGCGCAGAGAAGCATTAAAAATGTCACAGGAAGAACTTGCCTTGATGATCGGTTACAAATCAAGATCATCAATTAACAAAATTGAACTTGACCAATACAATTTGAAACAATCAAAGATAAAGGCAATTGCTGATGCTCTTCAAACCACCCCCGGTTTTATAATGGGGTGGGACGAAGAAGATTGTTCAGTTCCCACATCCAGCGCCGATATCCATCGCAAAATCGACCTGCTTGATAAACAGGATCTCGACGATCTGAACGATTACATAGACCTAAAGCTTTCAAAAGGTAAATACAAGAAGAAATAACACCCTCTGCGCCGGCGCGTGCCGTCACTCTTTCAAGGCACAAACCGCACAAAACAGAACAGGATTAAACAAGATTTTACATAATTGAACAAAAATTTATTGATAAACAATGAAAACAAATTGACTTTTTTTTAAAATAATAATATATTTAAGGCAGAAAAAGCGTCGCCGTCGGCGCATCTGAACAGACGGATTGACACAAATACACGGGTCATTAGTGTTTTAAATGTATGAACCGAGGAAAAACGCCTGCTGCGTAGCGTTCCCAAATAGCGCAGATTGAGGAGACTGCCGTCCTGTACGGCAGTCTTTTGGTTAGGAGGGCCATGAAAGAACAGGGATTATATATCATTAAACAGGATTTTTTAGACCTTGTCCTCTCTCTCGGAGGAAACTGCGATATAGCGAACGGAACAAGACGTCCGGTATATTGCTGTCTTAAAGATTCTATAATTGAAGGTCTGTATTGGGCAATTCCAACATCAGATCTGAATCACCGATCACCCGCTCAAATATCAAAATACTATGATTATATACAAAAGCCGGATGACGATCTGCGCAGTTGCTATTACCACATCGGACGCACTACAAAAAGCGCATTATATAAAATCAGCTCTTGTTTTCCCATCACAGATAAATACATTGATCACGAGTTTACAACTAACGGCGTTCATGTAATTATCAGGCGTGCTGAAACAGTAAAGGAAATCCGGCGTAAATTGGCGAGGATTCTCGCTTTTGAATCACGAAGACCGAATTACTTCTCTCAACATATTAGCGACATAAAGAATTATCTTGTAACAGAGCTTCAGGAATAATTCTATAGACGAAATACAAACTACTTAACCTATAGGGTTTTACATGGCTTTTTTTATTTCAGGAGATGACATCATGGCGAGTATCAAAGAAAAGAAATCAAAGGACGGGCGTATATGCTACGCCATTACTTCCAGCCCGGCGATTGGTGAACGCTATTATATGACCTGGCACGCGCCGGAAGGGTGGAGTCAGGTCAGGATCCGGCGCGAGCTGAATAAGGTGGCGGCACAGTTTGATGCAGATTGCCGCTCCGGCAAGATCCAGAACCGGAAGCAGAAAAAGGAAGCGGAAGCCTCTGCGAAAAAATCTATGCAGACATTCCGCGAATATACCGAAAAGGTATTCTTTCCGCTGTCAGATTATCTGAAGGATACCACAAGGGAAAAGTACGAAAGGAACCTCCGCGTCCACATCTATCCGTATATCGGCGATATGATCATGTCTGAGATTACCTCTGTAGATCTTACGCTAATGACAAATGACTGGATGAAAAAGGGCTTTATGTGTTCTTCGCGCATCACCTTTTACGGAGTTGTCAGCGTAATATTCAACCACGCTTTTCAAAATTATGCTATTCCGCAGAATCCAATGGATAGGGTACCTCGCCCAAAAGAGACGCCGAAAGACAAAATCACAAAGAATAACAAACCTATGAGACTGACGGTTGAGCAGACAGAAACGCTTATGCGGATAATATCAGAGAAAGGCACTAAGTGGCAGCTCATGATCTATCTTCTGCTCGATACCGGTATGCGCCGTGGCGAAGCCTGCGGTCTTAAATGGAAAAATGTGGATTTGAAAAACAACAAAATTCTGATCTGCAATAATCTGGTACATACCGACAAGAACGGGACGCACGATAGCTCACCAAAGAGCGGCAGGACCAGAGAGGTAATTATTTCTCCGGATGTTACTATGTTGTTTACGAAATGGAAGCGCGAACAGGTCGAACGGTTCGGCGTAGTGGCAGCATATAAAGACTCCTATGTTTTCACGCGCACTTATGATCTTGAGCCCATGGAAACCCACACAGTTACCAGAGAGCTCTCCAGACTTAAAAACGCAGTTGGCATTTCGAGACTCGGTCCCCATCTTCTCCGCCATACTCATGCAAGCATAGCTTACACGCACGGCACCGACATTATCACTCTGGCTGATAATTTGGGACATGCCAATCCCACTACCACAATGAAGTTTTACGGACACACTGACGAGGAATCAAAAAAGAACGCCGGAAATATTGTTCGTGACGTCCTCGGTTTGGCCAAGGCATAAAACTTTTTCTTTTCATCTCTCACCGCCTCCGGGCGGTTTTTTTCTGCCTGAATATATGTTTTTTGTGTAGGTTTTTATGTAGGTTTTTAGGTCTCCATGTAGGTTTTTATGTAGGTTTTTTGATTTTGAGAAATAAAAAAAACGGGCTTCCAGAAAACAAAAAAGCCCCGAAATCATCTGATATCAAGGCTTTTAACGGAGTGGGCACTAAGGGACTCGAACCCCTGACCCCATCCACGTCAAGGATGTGCTCTCCCAGCTGAGCCAAGTGCCCGTCGCCAAGATATATTAGCAGAAAAGAAATACTTTTTCAACTATTATTTTCTCACCTTTTTTAATTAGCCCTGACATCAATCATTTTACGTAAATGCTCTGAGGTTTTATAGTTCCGGCGGCGGCAACTATTCGTTAAAGTCATTTTTGAAAGAGTGCTGTAGAGTATGTTGTCTCTCAGCACTCTCAATATTTCGGATTTTTCGTTTTTTCGGGAGTGCTAATCAGACACATGCCTCTCAGCACTCTCGGAATTTCAGATTCTTCGTTTTTTCGGGAGTGCTAATCAGACACATGCCTCTCAGCACTCTCGAAGTGTTAAAATATATAGATTGATCCGGAAAGAATCAACCTCTCGTATGTTCAATCATAATGGGCAGGGTTGGACTCGAACCAACGTAGACCGAGGCCGGCATCCGCCAATACAACAATGTCGTCAATCGCAACGCCGAGGACTGCAGATAATATGACCAGGTTGTCAATCGCGGGCATTGAAGCGCCCTGCTGCCACTTGTAGACTGGCTGCGGCGTTGCAAATCCGAATACATTCTGTAAATCCTTTACCGACAGCCCCGCCGGCGTCCTTAACTGTGTTATCCTCTGCCCCGTTCTCATCATATCTATTGTGGGGATAATTCTGTCCATTTGATTTTCCTCCTGTTTCCTTTCTCTCTCACTCTGCCGGTTCTGCCTCACGCGAGGCTCGAACTCGCGGCCTACGGATTAAAAGCCCGTTGCTCTACCTGCTGAGCTAATGAAGCAAATGAACCGGCGCATAAAAAAACCGCTCATCATGCCCTTTGCAAGATAAGCGGTTTCAAGTCTTTTGTTCCGGTTTCCGGATCTCAGGTCTATATCCTCACACAGTTCATTCGACTTTTGTTATCCTGACAGGGTGCATCTATTAAGCACAGCTCATATTTGCGCAGTGAATTAACGTGTTCATTATAAAGATAACTACCGAATATAACTGTAAGCATCGTTTTTCCTTTCCGGGCGCTGCCCTTTTTTCTCATTTCGTATCGGACTATATCACAGATTTGTCCGGCTGTCATTATACTTGTACTATAATTTTCAATTTCCTTATTTTCTCACCATATATTTTTTCATAATCTTTGCGCCGATTTTGTAGGGGAGGGGGCGGAGGGCTCTGTCGGCCTCTTTCAGTTTTGCTCTGATGGGAATCTCCTGCGGGCAGTGGGACTCGCACTTTCCACAGCCGACGCAAAGCGTTGCGAAGGCGGGCTCGTTTCTGAGCGAATTGGTCTGGGCGTATTCCGAGCGCCCCGTCCATTTGCCATCCGAATACATGAGATTGTAATAGTAGAAAATGGTCGGTATGTCCACGCCTGCAGGACACGGCATACAGTAGCGGCAGCCTGTGCAGCCCACTTTTTCGGTTTCGGATATGATTTTCTTGATTTTTGAAATAAGCTCACGCTCTTCCGCTTCCATACAGCCGGCCTGCGAGGCGTCCGCTGCGGCGCAGTTTTCTTTAATCATTTCAAGAGAATTCATACCTGACAGGACGCAGGTCACGCCGGGCTGGTCCCACAGCCACCTGAATGCCAGAGCCGCGGCTTTGCCGGTATCCGACAGTGTCAAGCCGCCATAAATTCCGCTGTCCGCGACGAGCTTCTTTGCCTTGACGGGCAGTTTGTCTACCAGCTTTCCGCCTCGAAGCGGTTCCATGATTATAACCGGAATCCCTTTTTCCTGTGCGGCCTCGAGACCTGCCCGTCCGGCCTGCGAGGTTTCGTCTACATAATTGTACTGAATCTGGCAGAAGTCCCAGTCAAAATCATTCAGCGCCCTGACAAATCCGTCTGTGTTGCCATGATATGAAAATCCGATATTGCGGATGCGTCCGGACGTCTTTTGCGCGGCAATCCATTCTCCGATTCCGAGGCGTTTCAGCCTCTCCCACTGCGAAAAATCGGTGATATGGTGCATCAGATAATAATCCACGTAGCCGGTACGCAGGCGCCGCAGCTCCTCGTCAAAAAACTTGTCGATGTCTCCGGGCTTTTTGACCAGATACTGGGGAAGCTTTGTGGCGATATTAACCTTTTCGCGGATGCCGTTTTTCTCCAGAATCTGCCCGAGAGAGTCCTCGCTGCCGGGATAAAGATAGGCAGTATCGTAATAATTCACGCCGGCCTCGAATGCTGCCATGATCTCTTTTTCGGTCTTTTCGATGTCTACACCGCCGTTCTTTCGTGAAAAGCGCATGCACCCGTAGCCGAGAATTGAAACCTTGTTTCCGGATTTATCGTTTCTGTAATTCATATCTGATGATATTTCCTGTTTTTATAATTAAAACCCCGATTGCCCTGTCAAATGAGAAACCGGGGTTTTGGATCAGCCGCATTATAACACAAAACGGGTTAAATTGTTATCTCGTCGCTCAAAAGGTCTGCTATCAGACGCTCTTTGCAGTCCGCCACGTTTGTTTCGCGAATCTTTTTGCGAAGCGGCAAAACAGATCTCGGCGAAACGCTGAGCTCGTCGATACCGATGGAAAGGAAGGTTTCGGTGAGCTCCAGATCCGCGCCGAGTTCTCCGCAGATTCCTACCCATGTGCCGTGCTTATGGGCATTGTCACAGACCATCTTCAGCAGTCTGAGAACCGCAGGATGATGAGGATTGAAGAATCTTCCGAGGTCGGCGTTCTGTCTGTCACAGGCCAGCGTGTACTGGGTCAGATCGTTCGTTCCGCAGGAGAAAAAGTCCACTTCCTTTGCGAGTCTGTCGCTCATCACGGCGGCGGCGGGAGTCTCAATCATGATTCCCAGCTCAACATCGTCGCTGTAAGGAATCCCCTCTTTGTCAAGCTCTTCCTTTACTCTGTCGCACATCTTGCGGGCTTCCTTTACCTCCCAGACGCTGGTGACCATGGGAAACATTATTCCCAGCTTTCCATATGCGGAAGCGCGGTACAGCGCTCGTATCTGCGTGTGGAAAATCTCCGGCCTGTTAAGGCAAATCCTGAGAGCGCGGTTTCCGAGCGCGGGATTTTCTTCTTTAGGAAGATCGAAATAATCTATCTGCTTGTCGGCGCCGATATCCAGCGTGCGGATGATGACCTCTTTTCCTTCCATATCGGAAAGAACCTTTTTGTATGCCTCAAACTGATAATCCTCGGAGGGATAATCGTCACAGTTCAGATACAAAAACTCGCTGCGGAACAGTCCGATACCGCCGCCGTCGTTTGAAAGAACGGCGGGTACGTCGTCCGGGCTGCCGATATTGCAGTAAACACGAATGCTCTGTCCGTCCTTCGTTTCATTGGAAAGGCCTTTGAGTTCTTCGAGGAGCGCTCTGTTTTTCTTTTGCTCTTCGAGCTTTTGCTCATAACGCTCGCGGGTGGGCTCGTCCGCGTCAACAACGATGTTGCCGTTGGAGCCGTCTATAATAACCTCTCTGCCTTCATATTCAGCTTTAAGCTTGTCTCCCACGCCGATGATGGCTGGAATACCCATAGTGCGGGCAAGGATGGCTGTATGGCTGGAGCCGCTGCCGCCCTCGGTGACAAAGCCAAGGATTTTGCCCTTGTCAAGCTGGACGGTCTCGCTGGGAGCCAGATCGTCAGCCGCCAGAATTACGGGAACAGGTGAATCGATGCCTCCTGACACGGCTCCGGTCAGAACCGAAATAATGCGGTCCGAGACATCCTTTACGTCGGCGGCTCTCGCCTGGAAATATGCGTCGTCCATGGCGGCAAACATATCAGCAAATTGTGCGGCGGTGTCAGTAACCGCGGCCTCGGCATTGAGTCCGGAGCCCTTTATCGCCTCCTCTATGGCCTCTTCATATTCCATGTCTTCCGCCATAAGCTGATGGGTCTCAAAAAGCAGCGCGGCTTCGTCGCCGGCTTCTTCTCTGGCCTTTTCGGCAAGAACGCCGAGCTGCTCAATGGCCTTCTGCTGCGCTTCTTTGAAGCGTGCCCATTCCGCGTCTTTATCCTCTACCTCATAGCGGCGGATGGTGCTTTTTACGCGTCTGTAATAGTAGAGCGGTCCGATTGCGACGCCGATGGAAACGCCTTTTCCCTGAATGGAAATCATATTTAATCCTCCGAATAGAAAATAGAAAACAGACGGTCGTCATTTTCGGCAACCGTCCGTTTTGTGTTTTGTTTACAGATTTGCTTTGAAGAAAGCTTCGATTTCGGCTGCGGCCGTTTCTTCGTCTGCGCCTTCAACGGTGACCTTTACGGTGTCGCCCTGCTTGATTCCCATTCCCATGAGAGCCATAAGCTTCAGCGCGTTGACCGATTTTTCACCCTTGATAACCGTCACGACGGAGCTGTACTTTTTGATTTCTTTTACCAGAATTCCGGCGGGGCGGGCATGGATGCCCACAGGGTCGGTAATGGTGTAACTAAATTCTTTCATAATATATTGTCCCTCCTGATTATTATTTGAGTCCGCATTCAACGTCTTCGAAATCGTCGGAGTTGGTAAGCAGAACCGCTACCGTGTCGCTGTAACCCGCCGCTTTGATTTTCTCTCTGTCGAAACGAATCAGCGGCTGTCCGGCCTTTACAGCATCGCCCTCAGCCACGAGGCACTCGAAGCCGTCGCCGTTCATATTGACGGTATCGACACCGACGTGAATGAGCATTTCCATTCCGTTTGCCTCAACGCCGACGGCGTGATGGCTCTCGGCTACGGAGGTAACGGTTCCGTCAAAAGGCGCCGTCACCACTTCGTCCTCAGGCTCGATTCCTACGCCGTCACCAAGAACGCCCGATGCAAATGTCTCGTCCGGAATGCTCTCTCTGGCGATAACGTTTCCTTTTACAGGCTGCAGAACCTCTCCTGCCGAGCAGCGGATTACGCTCTTTGCGGTAATCTCGCCGACCTCGACGGCGGCTCCGTCTGTTTCAACTACGGCCTTTTCTTCGGGTTTTTCTTCTTTCCAGATGAACCAGGTCAGAACAAAAGCAACGCCCGCAGAAATCAGCATTTCAACAATGTACAGCAGCGTGTTGTTTACAGCGGGAAGAGCCGGGATACCGGTAACTCCGTAAACGGGAGCACCAAGACCGAACAGAGCGCCGAAGAACGCGCCGACAGCGCCGCCTATCATGCCGCAGATAAAGGGCTTCATAAAGCGGAGGTTGATACCGAATATGGCAGGCTCCGTAATTCCCAGTGAAGCCGAAAGAGACGACGGCAGAGCGACGGATTTTGTCTTTTTGTTTTTGACTTTTATAGCTACAGCAAGGCAGGCACCGAACTGTGCAATGTTTGCTGCCGTAGCGATGGGCATCCACGTATTGAGTCCGGTGTTTGCAATCATGCCGGCCTCAATGACGTTGTACATATGGTGGAGACCCATAACAACGGTGAGTGGATAGATTGCGCCCATAACCACCGCGCCAATGAGCGAGCCCGCGAGCCATTCCGCTCCGGCCAGAACCCATGTCTCAAGCTGAGCAAAGATGGGGCCGATGATGGTGAATGTTACAAATCCGGTAATAAGAACTGTTACAAGAGGCGTAACAAAGAGGTCTATCATCTCCGGAACCACTTTGTGCAGCAGCTTTTCGAGATGTGACATGAGGTATACCGCCAGTATGACAGGTATTACATGTCCCTGATAACCCACCTGCTGAACGTTAAAGAAGAACAGGTGCCAGGTGGGGATTTCTTCCAGTCCGGCGACATTCCACGCGTTTATCAGTGCGGGGTGTACCATCAAAAGTCCGATGACGGCACCAAGGAAAATGTTTCCGCCGAATACCTTTGCCGCTGAAACGGCTACCAGAACGGGAAGCAGTGCGAAAGCGGTATTGGCTATCAGATCAAGGAAGCTGTACCAGTCGCTGTTTCCGAAGGCGGGCCAGAATTTCGGGATGGCCTCTATGATACCCATCATCAGGCCGGACGCCACAATGGCCGGCAGAATGGGAACGAAAATGTCGCCCGGTGTTTTGAGAATCTTTTTCCACAGAGGCATCTTGGATGCCGCCGCGGCCTTTACGTCAGCCTTTGTCGCGGCCGATACGCCGGTAACAGCGAGAAACTCGTCGTATACTTTGTTTACAGTGCCGGTGCCGATAATGAGCTGGAGCTGTCCGTTTGATTCGAACATGCCCTTTACGCCGTCAACGTTTTCGAGCGCCGCTTTATTTACCTTACTGTTATCTGCGATAACGAGACGAAGGCGTGTGGCGCAATGCGCAGCGCTGATGACATTTGCTCCGCCGCCGATATTGGCGGATATTTCTTCAGCCCACTTTCTGTAATCAAGTGCCATAAGTAATCCTCCTCTTCTTTCCTGTTAGTTTACTAACATAAGATGATTCATTATACAATGATTTGTTAAAACAGTAAACAAACTTTTTCGTCAATTAGCCCCGCCAGCTCAAAGCCTTTTTCGAGGCCGTCGCGGTCTACGGGGGGGCAGACGATGTCACTGATTTTTTTGAGAGCCTCGCTGCCGTTTTCCATGCAGACGCCGCAGCCGACCGTTTCTATCATCTCCAGATCGTTCATGCTGTCGCCGAAACCCACTGTATCGGAAATGTCAAAGCCCAGCGCCGCGGCCACCTGCCTGACGCCCGTGCCCTTGTCAAAGCTCTTTGTCATCATCTCTCCGTTTATGCATCCGGCCTGTGCCATATCCTGGATGACAAAATGATACCCGTCGCCCATTTCTTTTATGACGGGATCAAGCTGCGCTCTTTCAGCGCATATCAGTACTATCTTGTAAATCGGTCTTCCATCGTATTCGCTCATGGGACGGATGCCCAGATTTGATTCGATGGCTTTTCTCCAGCGGATCAGCTCGCTGTTTCCGCCGCTGATTTTTCCCATGAATTCGGCGATCTGCTCGTCACCGAAGGTTGCGTCCTTTGCCTCGATGGTGCGGTACACACCCGCTTTTTCGAGAAGCTTCATTGCTTTTTTGAAATCTCCCTCGTCCATCGGGCAGTCAAAAAGGACCTTTTCTCCACAGAAAACATATCCGCCGCCGCTCGCAACCGCGCCGTCAAAGCCGTATTTCATAAGCGGCGAGAGCATATCGGGATTTCTGCCGGAGCAGAGAAAAACCTTGTGGCCTTTTTTCTGCGCGGCGCTGACAGCATCGAGGGCGCTCTTTGGCGGCTCGTTGCTGCCGGGCAGAGTGAGCGTTCCGTCAATATCCAGGAAAATCAGTTTTTTATTCATAAATGTCTCCGATCAGTATTTTTTACGCAGCCACGCAAAGCCACCTGCGGGAAGCTCGAGGCTGTCGGCGTCAGTTTTTTCTCCGGTAAAAAGATTCTCGTAAGTCTCTTTTTCGCCGGGGCTGAAAGTCTCCGCGCCATCGCCGAAGTTGAAAAAGGCGAGCAGTTTTTCTCCCTCATAGTATCTGCCCATTCCGAAGACGGCAGGATTTTGGGTGTCAATGACCCAGGTGTCGGCTCTGTTATCGAACACACCCATGCCCTTTCTCTTGTCCGAAAGAGCGCTGAGAGCGGAAAACAGCCTGTTTTCGATGGTTCCGTCTGCAAGGCGCAGCGCCGCTTTTTCCCGGTCAAACAAACCTCTGTGTATATATCTGCTGTCGGGAGCTTTTTCGGGGTCAGCGGTGTATGAATAATCATTTTCCTGCCCGATCTCGTCTCCGCTGTATAGCACAGGGATTCCGCTGAGAGTAAAGACCAGGGCGTGAAGCATGATATCGCGTCTGACAGCTGTTTCAATAAGCTCCTTATTTCCCGCTTTTCTCGCGCTTTCTATGCCGCAAAGACTTGCCGCCGTGCCGCAGAGCCTTGCGTCCATCAGGCGCGGATCGTCGTTATAGAGTTCTCCTCTCGAAAAGCTGCCCTGCCATTTGCCGGTGAAAAAATCATTGAGATATTTTTTGTGAGGTATCTCCTGCATTCCGAAGCAGCTGAGATAGCCGTAATCAAGACCCCAGCCGATGTCATCGTGGCAGCGGATATAATTCAGAAAAACATATTCTTTTGGGAGGGCAAAAACGCGGCCGAGCTGGTGCGACAGCAGGCGTGCGTCACGAACCGCGACTGAGTGCCAGATAGTAGCCATCGTGGTAACGTTGTAGAGCATGTGGCACTCCGGCTTTTCGCGGGTGCCGAAATACGGCGCAACCTTATCAGGCTCCATCACAACCTCTCCGAGAAGCAGGGTGCCGGGGCAGACGATTTCGCAGACAATGCGCAGCATCCGCACTAGAGTGTGAACCTGCGGCAGATTGCGGCAGTTTGTGCCGAGCGACTTCCAGATATAGGGAACGGCGTCGAGACGCATGACGTCCACACCGCGGTTGCACAGATACAGCATTGTCTCCGTCATATCGTTGAAAACGGTGGGATTGGCGTAATTCAGATCCCACTGATACGGATAAAACGTGGTCATCACGTATTTTCCCGCTTCTTCGCACCAGGAAAAATTACCCGGCGCCGTCACAGGGAAAACCTGCGGAACCATGCTGTCATATATATCGGGGATTGTTTTGTCGTCAAAGAAAAAGTATCTGTCCTGGAATTCTTTTTTGCCCGCCCTCGCGAGCCTTGCCCACTCGTGATCCTCGCTCGTGTGATTGAGGGTAAAATCAAGGCAGACGGCGATTCCGTCCAGATGGCAGCTTTCGCAGAGGCGTTCCAGATCCTCCATTGTTCCGAGCTCCGGCTTTACCCTGCGGTAATCGCTGACCGCGTATCCGCCGTCGCTTCTGTCCTTAGGACTTTCCAGAAGAGGCATAAGATGAATATAATTCACGCCGCATTCCGCGATATAGTCCAGATTATTTTCCACTCCGCGAAGATTTCCGGCAAAGCAGTCCGTATAGAGCTGCATGCCGCAGAGCGCGTGTCCCAGATACCACTCCGGATTCTTTTCTCTTTCGGCGTCGAGCGTCCGTAAAGATGCGGGTCTTTCCTCCCACATCCTCCGGAGCATACCGGCAAAATAATTCCACGCGTTTACGTCATTATTATAAAGCTCGCAGTAGAGCCATTTCAGCTCGCCTTCGTGTTTTTTAAACCGTTCCGAAAACGCGTCTTCCTTCTTTCTCTGTTTCATTGCTTTTTAGATATATATTTTTTCAAAATCGGATGCGGGGTGCTTGCACCACGGGCAAATGAAATCTTCGGGAAGCTCTTCGCCCTCATAGATATAGCCGCAGATTTTGCAGCGCCAGGCGGGCTTTCCTTCCTGTTTGGCGGGAGCAGCCTGCTCTTTGATATTATTCTGATAGTATTCGTAAGTTGCCGAAGATGCGTCCGAAAGCACTTCCATATCCGTGACGTCGCAGATAAACAGGGTGTGCGTGCCGAGATCCGTCATGGAAATCACCTCGCCGGAGATATAGGCATTGGTTCCCTTCGTGACGTATGCAAGACCGTTCGCGGAAACCGCGTAATCGGCGAAATCACTGAATTTGTCAACGTCTCTGCCTGACTGGAAGCCGAAATGCTTGAACAGATCGAATTTTGCCTCCTCGCTGATAATAGAGATATTGAATTTTTTCGTCTCGCAGAGCATATCGTGGGTATAGTTTGCCTTATTGACGGCAAAAGCTATGCGGTTTGGCTCGACCGTGACCTGAATAGCGGTGTTCGTGATGCAGCCGTTGTGCTTGTCTCCGAGTTTCGCAGTAAGTACAAAAAGCCCGTATGAGAGCTTGAACATTGCCTTGTTGTCCATAATTACCTCCGGTGTTTAAGATGAATAAAGATTATTCTCAGAAGGAATATACATTATTGAGAGCAAAAAAACAAGACCGCGAAAAAACTCCGCGGCCTGTATAAAAAAATCCGGCTTATTCGGTGAAAAGCGGTGTGGAGTAATATCTGTCGCCGCTGTCGGGAAGGAGGGCGACGATGACCTTGCCCGCGTTTTCGGGGCGGCGTGCCAGCTCTATTGCGCCGTGCAGCGCCGCGCCGGAGGAAATACCGACTGATATGCCTTCTTTTTTGGCAAGGAGCTTTGCGGCGGCAAAAGCGTCAGCCGCTTCCGCGCGGAATATTTCATCATAGACTTCGGTATTGAGCGTGTCGGGGACAAAGCCCGCGCCTATGCCCTGAATCTTGTGAGCGCCGGAGCGTCCCTCAGAAAGGACGGGCGAGTCGGCAGGCTCGAGAGCCACTATCTTTACGCCGGGCTTTTTGCTCTTAAGATACTCTCCCACGCCCGTCAGCGTGCCGCCGGTGCCGACGCCGGCGATGAAGATGTCCACCTCGCCGTCAGTGTCGTTCCAGATTTCCGGGCCGGTAGTGGCTCTGTGAACAGCGGGATTGGCGGGGTTTACGAACTGCCCGGGGATAAAGCTGCCGGGAATCTCGGCGGCGAGCTCCTCTGCTTTTGCAATGGCACCTTTCATGCCCTTTGCGCCCTCAGTGAGAACCAGCTCAGCGCCGTAGGCCTTTAAGATATTTCTGCGCTCAACGCTCATGGTCTCGGGCATAGTCAGGATGATGCGGTAGCCTTTCGCCGCGGCTATCGCCGCAAGTCCTATGCCGGTGTTGCCGGACGTAGGCTCTATAATAACAGAGCCGGGGCCGAGCAGACCCTTTTTCTCAGCATCCTCAATCATGGCGTTTGCAATCCTGTCCTTTACGCTGCCCGCGGGATTGAAGTATTCGAGTTTTACTATCACTCTGGCAGCGAGCCCGAGTTCTTTTTCAATATTTGTCACCTCCAGGAGAGGCGTATTTCCGATAAGCTGCTGTGTTCCGGTGTAAATCTTTGTCATTTCGTTCACCATCCTTTTTAAACGAGTGCGGCGAAAGCGCCGTCCATATCCGCTATTATATCATCAATATGCTCTGTTCCGACAGACAATCTTATGGTATTTTCTTTTATTCCCTGATCGGCCAGCTCTTCGTCCGAAAGCTGCGAGTGCGTGGTAGACGCGGGATGTATCACAAGGCTCTTTACGTCGGCCACATTCGCCAGCAGCGAGAATATTTTAAGATTGTCAATGAATTTCCACGCTTCATCGCGTCCGCCCTTTATTTCAAAAGTAAAGATTGACGCGCCGCCGCGCGGAAAATATTTCTTGTAAAGCCTGTTATCGGGATGATCCGGCAGCGAAGGATGGTTGACCTTTTCGACAAGCGGATGACTGCTGAGATATTCCACCACCTTCTTTGTGTTTTCGGCATGCCTTTCGAGCCTGAGCGACAGAGTTTCTATCCCCTGGAGCAGCAGAAATGCATTGAACGGCGAAATGCAGGCGCCGGTATCGCGCAGCAAAATGGCCCGAATATAGGTAACGAACGCCGCCGGCCCCACCGCTTCATAGAATGAAATGCCGTGGTAACTGGGATTTGGCAGGGCAATATTGTCAAATTTGCCGCTCGCTTTCCAGTCAAAGGTGCCGGCTTCGATGATTATGCCGCCCATGGTGGTTCCGTGACCGCCGATAAATTTTGTGGCCGAGTGAACTACGATGTCCGCTCCGTGCTCTATCGGCCTTACCAGATAAGGCGTTCCAAAGGTGTTGTCTATGACCAGCGGAATGCCGTGGGCATGAGCGATTTTTGCTATTTCGTCGATATCCGGAATGTCACTGTTCGGATTTCCGAGGGTTTCGAGATAAATCGCCCGCGTGCTGTCTTTTATTGCGCTTTCAATCTCGCCGAGGTTATGAGCGTCCACAAAGGTCGTTTCAATACCGTACTGAGGCAGCGTGTGCGAAAGCAGGTTGAAGCTGCCGCCGTATATGGTTTTCTGCGCAACGATGTGTCCGCCGTTTGCGGCAAGCGCCATTATGGTATAGGTAATAGCCGCGGCGCCCGACGAAAGGGCCAGAGCGGCGCTGCCGCCTTCGAGAGCGGCCATGCGTTTTTCAAGAACCTCCTGCGTGCTGTTTGTGAGCCTGCCGTAAATGTTTCCGGAATCAGCCAGCGAGAATCTGTCGGCGGCGTGCTTGCTGTTTTTAAATACATACGACGTCGTCTGGTAGATTGGGACCGCCCTCGCGTCGGTTGCCGGGTCCGGACTTTCCTGCCCCACGTGGAGCTGCAAGGTTTCAAATCTGTAGTTTGCCAAGTTGATGCCTCCTTTTAATCTTTTTTATTTGTTTTCTTGTAATAATCCTCAAGTGCCGCCTGTATCGCTTCCTCTGCCAGGACCGAACAGTGCATCTTATAGGCGGGCAGTCCGTCCAGTGCCTCTGCGACGGCCTCGTTTGTGAGCTGCTTCACCTCCGAAAGCGGTTTGCCCTTTATCAGCTCGGTTGCCATGGAGCTGGATGCTATCGCGCTGCCGCAGCCGAAGGTTTCAAACTTTACGTCTTTTACCACATCGTCTTCTATTTTCAGATACATCTTCATGATGTCGCCACATCTTGCGTTTCCGACCTCTCCAACGCCGTTGGCGTCTTCGATAACCCCGACGTTTCTGGGATTCCTGAAGTGATCCATTACTTTTTCACTGTATAAAGCCATATCGTACCTCCGTATTATAAAATGAATTTCGTCTTGCCTTCTGTCAGGTCGCGCCACACCGGAGAAAAGCTCCTCAGATGATTCACGACATCGGAAACCGCTTCTATGGCGAAATCGATTTCCTGCTCCGTGGTCTCTTCCGAGAGCGAAAGTCTCAGCGAGCCGTGCGCCACATCGTGCACTCTGCCTATGGCCAGCAGCACGTGGCTGGGGTCGAGCGAGCCGGAGGTACAGGCGCTGCCGGACGAGCCACAGATGCCCTTGTCGTCCAGGAGCAGAAGCAGTGACTCGCCTTCTATTCCCTCGAAGCAAAAGCTGACGTTTCCCGGGAGCCGCCTTATCGCGTCTCCGTTCAGAGCCGAATGGGAAATTTGCGAGAGACCTTTTATCAGGCGGTCTCTGAGCAGCGTTTCCCTTTTTGCCGCGTCATCCATTTTTTCGATTGACTCCGTAAGAGCCGCAGCCATAGCCGCAATTCCCGGTACGTTTTCCGTTCCGGCGCGTTTGCCGCGTTCCTGTGCGCCGCCCTCGATAATGTTTGTAAGTACGATTCCTTTCTTTGCATATAAGAAGCCGACGCCCTTCGGTCCGTGAAACTTGTGCGCCGAGGATGAAAGCAAATCGACGTTGTCACTCTGCACGTCTATCGGAATGTGTCCGACCGCCTGAACGGCGTCCGTGTGAAACAGCACGCCTTTTTCGCGGCATATCGCTCCAATCTCCCGAATAGGCTGGATAGTGCCGATTTCGTTGTTGGCATACATGACACTGACGAGAGCCGTTTTGTCCGTAATGGCATTTTTTACCTCATCAAGATCGACTATACCGTTTGAATTGACGGGAAGAATAGTTATTTCAAAGCCTTCTTTTTCAAGTTTTTTGAAGGTATGGAGCACCGCGTGATGCTCTATCGACGTTGTGACAAGGTGCGTTTTGCCTTTTCTCCTGCCGATATTCGCAGCGGAAATAATGGCCTGATTATCGGCTTCGCTGCCGCCCGAGGTGAAAAAGATTTCCTTAGGGGAAGCGTTAATTGCGGAAGCGACTGCCACACGCGCCTCTTCTATTATGTCTTTGGCCTGCTGTCCGAGACCGTACAGGCTCGAGGGATTGCCGAAGCTTTCCCTCATGCAGGCGGTCATGGTCTCAATCGCCTTTTCGCTCATTTTTGTGGTCGCCGCATTGTCAAGATATATTCTGTTCACTGTCATGTCTCCTTTGCTTAGCGATTATAAACCTATTTACCTACTGTGTCAATAGGTTTATATTTTCTTGTTTTGCTATTTACCCTATGGTATAATAGGTAAAAGAAAGGACGGCACACTATGATTTCAACAAAAGGGCGCTACGCGCTGAGGGTTATGATTGACTTGGCTGAAAATGATAACGGCACTCCCATTCCGCTGAAGGACATTGCAAAGCGGCAGGACATTTCAAAAAAATATCTTGAGATAATCGTAAAGGACCTGGTTCACGGTAATCTTGTAAGCGGTGTAAGCGGCAAGGGCGGCGGATACCGCCTCAGCAAAAAGCCAGAAGAAATCAGCGTGGGTGAGATTCTGGAACTCACCGAGGGGACGCTGGCCGGCGTCGCCTGTCTGCAAACCGACAAGAACAGCTGTCCGCGGGCGGCGAAATGCAAGACCTTGCCGCTCTGGACCGAATACGACAATATGGTGCATGATTTCTTTTACGGAAAGAAGCTCAGCGATTTATATTAAGGGGGCATTATGGAAAACAAACTTGAATTACTGAAAAAATATATAGACGAATCCGAAAACATAGTCTTTTTCGGCGGCGCCGGCGTTTCGACCGAGAGCGGTGTGCCGGATTTTCGCAGCAAGGACGGGCTGTACAATCAGCACGATATCCGTTTTGACAAGTATCAGCCGGAATATCTGCTATCGCACAGCTGTTTTGTAAATGAGCCGGCTGTTTTCTTTGAATTTTACAGGCAAAAGATGGACGCGAGGAGCGTGAAGCCGAACGCCGCGCACTATGCGCTGGCAAGGCTTGAGCAGATGGGAAAACTGCGCGCAGTCGTGACTCAGAATATTGACGGTCTGCACCAGAAGGCAGGCAGCAAATGCGTGTATGAGATTCACGGCACCACTATGCGGAATTATTGCGTGCGCTGCGGCAAAACCTATCCCGAAGATTTTATTTACGAATCAAAGGAGGCCGTGCCTCACTGCGATTGCGGCAGCGTTGTCAGGTGCGATGTGACGCTGTACGAGGAGTCGCTGCCCGACGAGGCTGTGCGCGGAGCCGTGTCTGCCATTTCCAGGGCTGATATGCTCATTATCGGCGGCACCTCTCTGACGGTCTATCCCGCCGCATCATATATTCATTACTTCAAGGGAGACCACCTGGTAATCATAAACCGGGACCGCCTCTCCTACCCCATCAATCCTTCCACCGACCTCCAGATCAATGACTCAATCGGCAAGGTCCTCGGGAGCGTAGTGGGGGTGTGATCTGCTCCGCCGGGTTTAATCCCGCCTTCTGGTGAGAAGCACAAGCCTGAGAAGCTGAAGAATAGATGAAAGCAGCGCGGCGACATAGGTGAGCGCCGCGGCGTTCAAAACCTTTTTGGCGCCGGTCAGCTCGTCGGTTTCGAGCATACGGTTATTTTCCAGAATTTTAATGGCTCGCGAAGAAGCGTTGAATTCCACCGGCAGGGTGATAAGCTGAAAGATAACTACTGCTGCAAAGAGGAACACTCCTACTCTGGCCAGTCCTACCCATCCCATAATGAGACCGATAATCACAATCGGCAGCGAAAGATACGAGCCGATATTAGCGAGAGGAACCGATATCGAGCGCAGCGTAAGCGGCGCGTAGCCGGTGTCGTGCTGAATGGCGTGTCCGCATTCGTGAGCCGCAACGCCAATAGCCGCAACCGATGTGGAACCGAAAGTGGAATCCGAAAGCCTGAGCACGCGTTCCTTTGACGAATAATGATCCGTCAGCGAACCGCTCACCCGCTCTATGCGAACATCTGTGATTCCGGCCCCTGCCAGAATCTGCCGCGCCGCCTCTTCCGCAGTCAGCCCTGTGCGGCTTCTTACCTTTTCGTATTTCTTATAAGTGCTGTTAACATTCGCAGAAGCAATCAGACAGATGACTGCACCGATAATTACAAGAATATATGTCCAATCAAAATAAAAATATCCCCAATACATATTATCCCCTTACTTCACAAGTTTTTTTAAAGTTTCGATAGCCGCAAGAAGCTGCGCGTCCTCTCCCTCATCCGAGAAGTCTTCCTGTACCGGAACATCCGGCTCTATGCCGACTCCGTGTATGCACTCGCCGCCGGGAAGATAGTAATAATCGGTGGTAAGCTTTACAACGCCCGCGACCGAATCGTCGCTGTCATACACATAATAGCTGGTCTGTGCAATGCCCTTCCCAAAGGTCTTTTCACCCACAATCGTAGCCAGTTCGTAATCACGCATCGCCCCCGTAAAAAGCTCCGCCGCGCTGACGGTCTGTCCGTTGACAAGAATGACAATCGGAAGCTTGCAGAAGGCATCCTCAGAAGTCTTATATGTTTCTTCATTGCCGTTTTTATCTTTCATTACTGTGACGACCGTGTCCTTTTCAAGAAACAGATCTATCATTTCGATAGCGCTGTCAACAGTGCCGCCGCCGTTATAACGCAAATCGATAATCAGTCCTTTCATCCCCTGCGCCTTGAGCGACCTGATACCTTTTTCAAACTGCTTTGCAGCTTCATCGGAAAACTCACTCAGATATATGTATCCGATTTTATCGTCGTCAATTTCATAAGAGACATATTGTTTGTGAATAGTTTCCCGCGTAATAGTGAGCTCTTCGCTCACACCGTCCCTGACAAAAACTATTTTAACCTGACTGCCGACCTCGCCGCGGACGCGCTCAACAATCTCATCCAGAGACAGGTTCGTGACGTCTGTTCCATCCACCTTGTAAACAACATCACCCACCTTCACGCCGCTTTTAAACGCGGGCGAATCGGGAATAATATTTACAATAACAGCAAAACCGGTATCCGAATCAATGCCGATTGACGCGCCGATGCCGCCAAAGACATTTTCCTGTTCTTCCTGTTCCAGCTTTTTCAATTCTTCCGCTGTGGTATAGCTTGAATAAGGGTCGTTGAGAGCCTTTACATATCCCTTCAGCATACCGTCCAGCAGATCGCTTTTGTCATATTCAAAAAGGAATTTATCAAAAATGATTTCGGCAAGCTTATTCAGCTTGATATTAAAAAGCTCTATTTCGTCATTGGAAGCGATGTTCCCGTCCTCCTCCGGCGCCATATCATCTTCAAAGTCGTAATCATACTCGCTGTAGTAGATTCCGTTATAAATGATATTTTTCCATACGGTGTCATATACTCTGCCGGCGGCAACAAATATGGCCAGTGCCTGAAACGACAAACCAATAACTGCGACCGCAATAGCAGCGCCGGTCAAAATTCCGTATCCGAAACTGTTCTTTTCTTTCATTTCAAGCCTCCTTCGATATCGCGGATAAGTTTTGAAAGCTCTTCTTTTCTGCGATTCGCCGCCGGTGCGGATTCGGCCTCAAGCACTGCAGCTATCGCCCTGTATGTTTTCAGCTGATTGTTGATATACTCTGCTCTGGCCTGAGCACCAGCCTCATCAAACAGGCTCCCACGGCCGTACTCAAGCTCAAAATCCGTGTAGCCCGGCGCAGCCATACCCGGCTTTGCCTTTATTATAAAATAATATTTGCCTTCATCAAAAACGCAGGTTTCGGAAACAGTGCCAAAACCCAGCCGCAAAAGCGTCCCGCGAAACATGGAAAAATCTGACTGCGGCGATAGAATCAGCGTCTTTGCCAGGTACGCTGTCTCATGCCCCTGCGTCAGTATCCTGCTCATCAGGGCTCCGCCCATACCGGCAATAACTATAGTATCTGCAGATCCCGGAGCAATCCCGCCAAGTCCGTCGGCAATGCACAGTTCGATTATTCCGGTCAATCCCTCTGCCGCAACATTCTCTCCCGCGATTTTTAAAGGTCCTTCCGCGATATCGCACGCTATTGCGCGCTCAGCCATCCCGCGTTTTACGGCTTCGATCGGGATATAAGCATGATCCGTGCCTATGTCCGCCAGCACGCCGGCGTCCGTACCAATCATATCCAGGATTTTTTCAAGTCTGGCAGAGAGCTTCATATTTCGGGCTCCGAGCGGTCCAGCATAGCCCTCTCCCTGATCAGGTTCTGGAGCTTTACAGGATCCTTTTCGGTCTTTAGCAGCTCGTTAATATGCTCTTTTTTGAGAAGTTTTATATTATCCGAGACCAGCCTGCGGGCTTCATCCCCGTCCCCGGGCAAATCTCCCCCGAGCAGCGCCGCTGCCGCATCACGTTTTTCGTTGTCATCGGACAATTCATCTAACAGGGACGCCGGAGCGGCATTTTTGCCCTGCTTTTTATTCTTGAGAATAAGCTCTGAGATTTCCCTCGAAACACCTTCGGAGAAACAATCTGTTCCGATAGTTTTTTCAATCTGCTCAGCTGTCTTATCCGTGCTGAGCATCCATAAAATGACGACGTTTTCCGCCTCGGATATACCTAATTTCTTCCCGGTTTTTTTGACAGTGCGTCCCTTCAGTGCAAATGCATCGCTGCGCTCACCGCCCATTTCGCGGCTGCTTCCGATGTAATTGACCAGCTCACGAAGCGTGGGCCCCGGAATGGCGTATCTTTCCGCCACGGCCAAAACGTAATTTTCTCTCTCAACCTTGTCCTCAATGCCCGCGACGATTCCCGCGGCCTGTTTAAAGAAATCGGTCTTGCTGTCCGGATCCGAAATGTCATGCTCCGCGAGAACAGTATCTATTTCAAAGAAAACAGCGTTTATCGAACGGCTGATGCGCTCCTCAAAATTCTCCGCCCCGAGATACGTGATAAACTCGTCCGGATCCTTGTAGGGCTTCATGTCTATTACTTTTACGCGAAGACCCGCCCCCTTCAAAATGGGGATGGCCCTAAGTATGGCTCTCTGCCCGGCTCCGTCCGAGTCGAATGTCAGGATGACCTCGTCCACATAGCGCTTTAGCAGAGCGGCGTGCCCCGATGTAAACGCTGTCCCGAGAGACGCCACGGCGCAGTCAAAGCCTGCCTGGTGCAGAGCAATGACGTCCATATAGCCTTCGCAGAGCAGCATATAGGGACGCCGCGAACTGCGGGCAAAATTCAGCCCGTAGAGATTTCGGCTCTTGTCAAAAACCGGGCTTTCTTTTGAATTATAATACTTGGGTTCACCGTCTCCCATCACCCTGCCGCCAAAGCCGATAACCTTTCCCTGATTGTTCATAATAGGGAACATGGCGCGGTTCCAGAAGGGGTCGCGGCAGCCCCTTTCATTTATTGTCAGATAAGCCGCCTCTCTGATAGTCTCGTCAGTGTGTCCTCTGTCCTTTAGATACTTATATATTCCGGAGCTGTCAGACGGTGCATAGCCCAGCCCCCATTTGTTCTGCGTTTCGTCGCTGAGCTGCCTGCCCTCGAAATATTTTTTGGCCCGCTGCCCGACCGGGTTTCTGAGCTGCTTGTAATAATATATGGCAGCGTCTTTGTACATCGCGAGAATGCGGGCACGTTTTCCGGCTTCTCTGCGCTGCTCCGCTCCGTAGTCTTCCTTAGGCAGGGTTATCCCCGATCTTTCGGCAAGAAACTCAACAGCTTCCTGAAAGCTGTAGCCCTCGTAATCCATCACAAAGCTGATGACATTGCCGCCCTTGTGACAGCCGAAGCAGTAATACATCTGTTTGTCGGATGACACGGAAAAAGAACCCGTTTTTTCGTTGTGGAACGGGCACAGACCGAAATAGCGGCCGGATTTTTTTTTGAGGTTGACAACCTGCGAAATCACGCCCACTATGTCGTTTCTGTTTCTGACTTCTTCGATAGTTTCGTCTGAATAATACATTTAATACTGCCAGGTTTTGGGAACGAAAAGCTCGTTGAAGGTGTGAATGGCGTAGCTGTCGGTCATTCCCGAAATGTAATCACACACCACACGCGACCAGGATTCGCCCTCTATCCAGACCATGTTGAGGTATTCCTCCGGAAGCGCTTCGATGTTTTCCATATAGTATTCATAAAGCATGCGGACTATGTCGCCGGCCTTGCCTTCTTCGGCCTTTGCGACGCTGCCGCTATAAAGGTTTTCGAACAAAAATGCCCTGAGTCCCATTATTGCCTCTTCCACGTCCTCATCGAGCGAAATGGAAGACGTGTTCATGCTGGAGGCAATAATATTGTGCACCATAAAATTGAGCCTGTCGTGAACGTTATATCCGAGCACGTCGGTAAATTCGCGCGGAAGGCTTTCTTCGGTCAATATGCCGGAACGCAGCGCGTCGTCCACATCGTGATTGATGTAGGCAATCTTGTCCGAAAAGCGCACTATCTTTCCTTCCATGGTGGAAGGGTTTCCGCTCATGGAGTGATTTACTATGCCGTCGCGGACTTCCTTTGTGAGATTGAGTCCTTTGCCGCCTCGTTCAAGCTTTTCGACTACGCGAAGGCTCTGTTTGCTGTGCGAAAAGCCTTCGTCACAGAGCTTGTTAAGCACTCTCTCACCCTTGTGTCCGAACGGCGTATGCCCCAGGTCGTGCCCCAGCGCGATGGCTTCGGTCAGGTCTTCATTCATCTTGAGCGCCCTGGCAACGGTTCTGGCAATCTGGGCAACCTCCAGAGTATGCGTAAGGCGCGTGCGATAGTGATCGCCTTCGGGCGCCAGGAAAACCTGCGTTTTTCTTTTCAGCCTGCGAAAAGCCTTGCAGTGCAGTATTCTGTCCCTGTCGCGCT
>JAFTAU010000052.1 GCA_017455435.1 Lachnospiraceae bacterium
GCAGACGGGCTGCTGCGCCTTCTCCCATTGTAACAAGTCAAACGGTGTCAAGGTCAGGTAGTATTGCCTTCGGAAATCTCCACCTTACCCTTGACACCGTAAAGCTTCAAGAAAGTGTAACCTATCATTGACGCCCGTACATTTTATTTTTTGTGATCCGCGCCTATTCCACGCCGCGAATCTGTGTGTTGGGAAGCCGCAGCAGGACGATGTCCCTGATTTTTTCCATCAACTCCGCGGTCGGCTGCGAAAAACGCCTGTCATAAACCATTTCGGAGTCTTTGTATCCCTGCAGGAAATACGGCTCATCGCCGGCTATCCAGTCCGCGATTGCTGTGAAATCCTCCGCGGCGTGCAGCTCCGGAATAACGGTGGTGCGGAACTCAAATGGCGTCTTGCCGTTCATCAGCAAATCGACGCTCTCATATATTTTGTTCATGTCTATATCGGGCAGTCCCGCCACCTCGCCGTAATGCTCCGGCGAGGATTTTATATCCATAGCCACATAATCCGCGAGCCCCTCGTCCAGAATACTCTTTAATACGTCGGGCTTGTAGCCGTTTGAATCCAGCTTTACCATCAGCCCCATGTCCCTGACCTTGCGCATAAAATCGGGCAGGCCGGGGTGAAGCGTCGGTTCGCCGCCCGTAATGGCGACGCCCTCGAGTACGCCGGCGCGTTTTTTTATTATATTCAGGAGGTCTTCTTCCTCATAGGTTTCGGTCGGGACGAATAATTCACTGTTGTGACAGAACGGGCAGCGGAAATTGCAGCCGCCGGTAAAAACGGTCGCTGCGAGCCTGCCGGGAAAATCGAGCAGAGTCAGTTTTTGATAGCCTGCGAATTGCATAATTATCCTCCGGGATGATTCAAATAATAGTATAAAATTTCTGGAACTTGCTTTTCGGTTTTTCGGGCAATGTCATTGCGAGTTTTTCAGCGCAAATGAGAGGATTGATATATCTCGACACAACGTAATACGGCGTTTTTATATCCAGCATTTCTGCAATGTCTTCTTTGCTCTTCGGTTCCGTGCAGAAACGAAGTATCTTGTCCTCGACAGTCATATCACCGGCTTCGTTTTTTGCACCGGCTTTTGAACTTGAAAACAAAGTCGCCCTGAAATTGCCTCTGTAATTTTCAAATAAAGGCTCCGGAAGACCGGCCTTTTTCATTTCATTGCGTATAGTCGGAATGCCGGAAAACCGGTTTTCTGTATTAATTATTATTTCAAGATTGCTTGCGATAAACGGATTTCTTGTATCGCCGGGGACTTTCCCGAGGTCGGTTATCGTCAGTCGGCCATACAATCCACCGGGATTTTCTACGACAAGCTTGTCACGATAGATGATAACCCTTATCGGTGAATCTTCTGTATGAATGCTGTAATCACGGTGAATCAGAGCGTTCAGAATCAATTCGCGAACAGCGACAAGAGGGTATTCCGGTTTGTCCGTGCGCTTGCCGTTTTCGTCTACAATGACGGCGGTTTTTATATTGCGCCTGACAAAACTCATTGCGGCATCCAGCATCTCGGGGATCGTGCCGTCAAAGCGTTTATTGTCGATAAATCGCTCACCGAGCTCACCAAGTTCACCAATTTCGTATCCGTCAACCGCCATAGCGGTAATGCCGAGCTGTGGGAAGAATGCCTGCGGATAATCTCCCACGAGCATTAGTCCTGCTACAGTCGGTTTGTCCTGATCTGTCATGCCTTGAAGCTGTAAAATTCTCTGTTCGGTTTGAGTGGCAAGCTGCGGTTTTTCATTTCTCAGTTTCGCGAAAAACAAGTTCAGTTTATCGCGATTAAAATCACTTTTTGATGCCCGGTCAATCACACGCAGCTCATCGCGGATTTTCTTTTTATATACTTCATAACTGTAAATTTCGTATTCGGTCATCGGCATATCTGCATCGCCGACACGCACGTATGAACCGCGAAGCCTCCCTGCGGGCTTGTAAAAGCAGGGCTTGCTTCCCGGCTCGCACTCCGGTATTTCTGCGCTCACAACAACTTTGCCCTCGTACTCGGCAACCGTAAAAAACGGGAGGACAACAGGCTCCATTTGCTCTGCGGCATTTTTTACCTGAACCTGCAAATCCTGCGCATCGTATACGCCGGTAACCTCATATCCCGCCTTTTCATCAATACCAAAAACAATGGTGCCGCCGTTGTTTTGATTTGAAAAACTCGAAAAGGTGTCGTAGAGTTTTTTTGTAGTTCCGTCAAGCGATTTTTTGATTTCGACATATTGTTTTTCGCATTTTTGACGTTTAATTATATTAATGAGTTCAATCAGATCTTTCTCAGTCATAATAAACCCTTCCTGTTTTCTAAACGGATTATAACATTTTCAAAACATTTGTCAAGTTTTTCAAAAGACTTTTTGATTTTTCGAAATATATTTGATAATTTTCATAACAATTTTGAAAAAATGCAGTGCTTATTTTGAGAAATGTCATAATTCTTGATTCGGTGCGGAAACGGCATTGAAAAAATATTGATTCGGTGCGTAGGGGTGTGACGCAAGGTTGTTTGATAAAAACTCCCTATGAATCGCGGAAATGAGGAATCTATAGGGAGTCCTTGAATAAAAAACTCCCTATGAATTGAGGGTATACGGAATCTATAGGGAGTTCCTGAGTGAAAAACTCCCTATGAATCGCGGAAATGAGGAATCTCTATGGAGTCCTTGAATAAAAAACTCCCTATGAATCGCGGATATACGGAATCTATAGGGAGTTCCTGAGTGAAAAACTCCCTATGAATCGCGGAAATGAGGAATCTCTATGGAGTCCTTGAATAAAAAACTCCCTATGAATCGCGGAAATGAGGAATCTATAGGGAGTTCCTGAGTGAAAAACTCCGTATGAATCGAGGACATGTCAATCTCTACGGAATTAATGGCGATTCAAGGGCAGCGTCTCTCATTCGGGTTGAGCATACCTAAAAGGGATGCAAATATTGTCAAAGGCCAACCTCACTTATATGTAAAAACTGCCGGTCATGATGTGCGTTGAGCCTTCCCACATTCATCTGCGATTTCCTTGACCTGCAACTAATAAAATGGTATCATACACGTGTGGGTTTGTACCCATTGTTTTTGTTGTGCTATAAAGTTTCAGCGCAGCCGGGGAGCTAGCGGTGCCCTGTATCTGCAATCCGCTACAGCAGAGGTGATATTCTGTCTGAGGACTTTTGCGGTGGCGTCTGCCTTATGAGCGCGGTGTTGACGATCGGGACTTGCAGGGCGGAGCCCTTTGAACCGTGTCAGGTCGGGAACGAAGCAGCACTAAGGAGTGAGTATCCGTACGCTGCAAGCGAGCCTGATCCGAGCGAGCGGCGTAAGTAACGGCCATCTCGGATTTTCGAAGCAGAATGCGCTGAATTTTTTAATAGATTGGATAGTTCTGATATGTCTTATACCGCGCTTTACAGAAAATGGCGCCCGAAAACATTCAATAATGTAAAAGGTCAGGAGCCCGTCATCCGCACTCTGAAAAACCAAATAGCGAGCGGCAGGATAGGGCACGCTTATCTCTTCTGCGGGAGCCGCGGCACGGGAAAGACTTCCGTTGCGAAAATCTTCGCAAAAGCCGTAAATTGCGAGCACCCGGAGGGCGGCGAGCCCTGCTGCGAGTGTGATACCTGCCGCGCCATCGAATCCGGTGCGTCTATGAACATTTTAGAAATCGACGCCGCATCCAATAACGGCGTGGATTTCATCAGGCAGATAGAAGAAGAAATCCAGTATCCACCCACGGAAGGGCGATACAGAGTATATATTGTAGATGAAGTTCATATGCTGACCGGCCCGGCGTTCAACGCCTTTTTAAAGACGCTGGAGGAGCCGCCGGCATACGTTATTTTTATCCTCGCCACTACGGAGCCGCACAAGATTCCCGCCACTATATTGTCGCGCTGCCAGCAGTATGATTTTCGCCGCATCAGCGTGGACACGATTTGCGATAGACTGCGCGAGCTGTGCGAGGGAGAATCAATCGATGCTGACGACAGAGCGATAGGATACATAGCCCGCAAGGCCGAGGGGGGGCTCAGAGACGCCATCAGCCTGCTGGATCGGGCGTGGATTTCGGCGGGTGGGGAAACCCTTACCTATGACCTTGCCCTAAAGAGCCTCGGCGCCGTCGAAAGCGATGTTTTCAGCAAGTATCTCAGGTGCATTGTTAATCGTGACATACGCGGAATGCTTTCCCTGATTGATGAAGTCATTATGAGCGGCCGGGAGATATCGCAGTTTTCGCGGGATTTCGCGTGGTATCTTCGCAATGTTCTTTTGACAAAGGCAGCGCCGGAGGAAAAAGACCTCGTGGATATTATGGACGAGGACCGCGAACGTCTTATCGAAGAGGCGCGAACCGTCGGCGAAGACGAGCTCATCAGATTAATACGGATTTACTCCGCCTGTTATAACGAAATGCGCGCAGCGATAAACAAGCGCGTTGTCTTTGAAATAGCTGCTATACGCTCGGCGCGTCCGGAGGAAGAAACGGACACGGACAGTCTGCTGGCGCGTATTGACGCGCTTGAGACGAGGGTAAACTCCATGGCTGCCGGAGCGCAGCCGGCGAATATTTTTGCCGCAGAGCCTGATGCGGCGCGGCAGTCTGTTAAACCCAAACCGGAAAAACCGGCCCCTGCGGCGGTCTTTGCACCGGCACAGGCAAAACCTGCACCCGCGGCGGCAGAACCCTCTGCAGTTTCCGATGTGCCGTGGGACGAGGAAGAATCCCCGACGCCTACAGATGTGCCGTGGGATGAGGAAGAGCCGGAAACGGAAGCCGTCGTCGAGTCTCAGACGGCAGAAAGAGAACCCGAACCTGAGCCTGAAGAAATACCGGCTCACGCAGAACCCGCTGCGGCCGGCGGTTCATTGCTGTCCTCGTGGAATGCGATTATGAGCGGACTTCCCATGCACGCGGGGTTTTTTGAGCAATCCGCCCGTGAGGAAGACGGAGACAGTATCATCGTGTCGTTCTTTGACTCGTTCAGCAAGGAAATGGCGGAGGGCTTCGGCGCGAAGGCCGACATAGAAGAAGCCTACGCGCAGCGTTTCGGTCGCCCGATTTCGGTCATCTTCCGTAACGGAGAAAAGCAGACCGCACAATCAGACCTGGAAAATACGGTAAAATCCATCTTCCGGGGAATAGAAATAGAACAGGAGTAATATTAAATGGGTAAAGGACGCGGTTATTCCGGTGGAATGCCCGGCGGAATGAACATGAACAATCTGCTGAAGCAGGCGCAAAAAATGCAGCAGCAGATGGAAGAGACATCAAAAGAACTTGAAAACAGGACTTATACCGCCACGGCCGGCGGCGGCGCGGTTTCCGTTACCGTCAGCGGCAGGAGAGAACTGACCGAAATAAAAATAAGCCCGGACGCGGTAGATCCGGACGACGTGGAAATGCTCCAGGATCTTATTACCGCAGCTGTAAACGAAGCGCTCCGCAAATCCGAAGCCGACGCGCAAAGCTCCATGGGCAGGATTACCGGCATGGGCGGCGCAGGTATGGGAATGGGCGGTCTCGGAGGATTCGGTCTGTAATGGATTACTATTCCGACCACATTAAAACCCTTATCGACGAGCTCGGAAGGCTCCCCGGAGTGGGGTACAAATCCGCCTCGAGACTGGCGTTTCATATTGTCAATATGCCTCAGGAGGGCGTGGACAGACTGGTCGACAGCATACGAAACGCAAAAGCAAACGTCAGATACTGCAAGAAATGCTGTACCCTTACGGATGACGAATACTGCCCCATCTGCAAGAGCCCCGGCCGCGACGCCTCCACCGTAATGGTGGTGGAGAATTCCAGAGATCTTGCGGCCTACGAAAAAACGGGAGAGTACCACGGCCTGTACCATGTGCTGCACGGAGCCATTTCGCCGGCGCTGGGCATAGGCCCCGCGGACATCAGGCTAAAGGAGCTTATGCAGCGGCTGGAGACGGAGCAGATCAGCGAGGTCATAATAGCCACCAATTCCAGTCTTGAGGGAGAAACCACCGCCATGTATATCAGCAAGCTGATAAAGCCGGCGGGAATTAAGGTCAGCCGCATAGCCAGCGGCGTTCCGGTGGGCGGAGACCTTGAATACATAGACGAAATAACACTGCTTAGGGCACTCGAGGGAAGAGTGGAATTATAAATATGGAGTGATTGTTATGAGCACAATGGATAAAAGCGTTTACAACATGAAAGCGGAGAAAATCCAGAAACAGGTAAAGCAGGGCGATTACGCGACTGCCGTAAAAATATGCGACACCATCGACTGGTCGCAGATCAGGAGCGCCCGCATGCTTTCCCTCGTTTCGAGCGTATACGAGCACGTCGGCAGATATGATACAGCCATAGATATTCTGCTGATGGCTTATGAGGAAGCGTCGGTAGGACGCAGATTCCTCTACAAGCTCACCGAGCTTGCGCTTGCCTCCGGCAATATCAAAGAAGCGGAGGAATATTACAAGAACTATCTGGAAGAGGCGGCCGACGACAATTCCAGATTCGTTCTCCGTTACAAGATTGCCATCGCCAAAAACGAATCCATTGACAAGAAAATCACTATTCTGGAGGCGTACAAGCGCCAGGAATTCGACGAGGAATGGGCATACGAGCTGGCCACTCTTTATGAGCAGACCGGTATGGTTGAAAAATGCTTAAAGCTCTGCGACGAAATCATTCTGTGGTTTGGCGTGGGAACATTCGTAGAAAAGGCAAAAGAATTAAAAGAAAAATACACCGGCGGCGACGGCGTTCCGAAGGTTGCAATAGCCGGCAGGACCGAAAGCGGACAGCAGGTGAGCGCGCTGGATATGTCGCTGATCAGCAGAGAAGCCGCCGATGAAGAAGAAGAGGAGGATGAGGCTGAGGCAGAGCACGAGAGAGCCTTTGGCAGCACAAAGCGTGTATCGGAAAAGAGTGAATTCTCGCGTACCAGAAAATTTGAAAAGATTCCGGCTAACACAGCCGAGATGAAGATTTTTATGACTGTCCCGGCAAACGAAGAAAAACAGGAAGAGCCGGCAGAGGCCGCCGCTCCCGGGCCTGAAAAAGAAGAAATCCCCGGGGTTCCGGAGCAGATGGAAATAGATTTTGGCGCTCTCGAAAAAGAAGAGACCGCTGATCCTGTCGAAAAAAAATATGACCACGTTATTTTTGTCGGTGCCGATGCCCCCTCTCTCGCGATGGAGCAGTCTATCGAGGCAATAAAAGAAGTACACGCGGAAGAAGGCTCGGAAATGATGCAGATTGCAAAAATTTCCGCTGTAAAACTCAATGACAAGGGCATTATCAATTCGCTTGTGGCGCTTTCTTTTAAGGACCTGATTATTCTCGGAGCCAGCGCCCTCGATGACACCATTCTGAGCGAGCTCAAAAAAGCGACTGAGGAAATCGATTCCCGTAAGATTTTTGTTCTCGCGGACAGCAAGCAGAGAATAGGTCTTGTCAAGTCCAGATATAAAGATCTCCCGGCGCCTAAGGAAGAGTCTGCCGCGGAGCCGGTGAATGAGCCGGAGGAGATAGAGCCTGCTATTATGAGCGCACTTGCTTCCGCCGTAGAAGAAATCGAACAGGATGAAAAGGCGCTTGAACCGGAAGAAATCGCCATGCCGGTCGATGAGCCGGAGGAAATCGAACCGGAAGAGATAATTGAATCTGAGGATGAGCCGGAGGAAGAAATTGAAGAGGAGCCGGAATCCGAAGAAATCGAAGAAGAGCCCGAAGAGGAAGAGCCCGAAGAGGAGCCTGAACCCGAGGCAGAAGAGATTGAGCCGGAGCCTGAGGATATCAAAGAAGAGCCCGAAGAAGAAGAGCCCGAACCTGAGGCAGAAGAGATTGAGCCGGAACCCGAGAAAATCGAGAAAGAACCTGAAGATCCCGAGTCCGCAGAAAAAGCCGCCAGCGACAGAAAAGACACCATGGACGCCCGGCAGTTTATAGATTATATGAAATCTTATATGAGAACGATTGACTGCGTATTTGCCGAGGGTACAGAGGAAGAACTCATCCCTTACATCGAAGAGCTTCGCGAGGACGGAGAAAAGCTTAGCAGGATTCTGGCAGAGGAAATGGTAGAAGAAGCCGCAAACGAGGCCGAGAGCCATTCGTTCGGCAATATGTTCCGCTCCCGCTATGATGAAAGCGGAAACCTTATTCTCCGCGCAAAGCATTTTATCTAGAATATGAAAATAGTTCTGCTTGTTATTGTTGCCGCAATTCTTATCGGATCGGCCATTACGGGATATCACAAGGGCCTTGTGAAGACTCTTGTGAGTATGCTCTCGCTGATTATCGGGCTGGTTTTTGTATACTTTTGCAGAGGGCCTATAACAGGCTTTCTTCAGGAACACACGCCGCTTTATGAAAGCGTGCGGGAAACGGCATACGAAAATGTGACCGGTCAGGCCGCGGAGGATTACTCCGAAACACTTGACGAGTACAAGCAGTCCGCCCGCGAAACTTTTATTCCTGACATAGTGGTTTCCCTCTATGAGAAAAACGTGCCTTCGCAGATTCAGCCGGAGCAGTATGCGGCGGGGCTGTCCGAATATGTCGCTGCGCTTTCCGTCAATATCGGCGGCTCGCTGATAACGCTTCTGGCTGCGGTCATTGTGCTCCGCGTCATCATTCACCTTACGGGGCTTATTTCAAAGCTTCCTTTGTTGGGCAGTATTAACAAAATTCTCGGTGCGGCGCTGGGCCTGGCAAAGGGACTCATTGTCGTAGCTCTTTTCTTTGTTTTCATAACGATGTTTTCAAATAACTCACTGTGCAGGGAGGCACTCGCCGCCATAAAGGACAGCAGCGCCCTGAGTTTTTTATATGACGGCGTGATGGGCGCTATCGGCGGCCTGTTTTAGGCCTCTTTCATCATAGCCCGCGGGTAAAGATGTGCCCGCCGATATGGATTTTCGTACCTTATTGTGATACAATCAGTTTGCCTCAGAGCGGTCCTTCAGGACATCTCTGTAATCGATTATTCAAAAGTGGCTTAAACGGAGTCAATAGATGTTATATAAAATGACAGGCGGTAGGCCCCTCTCGGGCGATGTATATATCAGCGGCGCGAAAAACGCCGCGCTTGGCATTATGCCCGCCGCAATCATGGCCAGCGAACCCGTAACCATAGAAAACCTCCCCGATGTCAGGGACATCAGGGTGCTTCTTGACGCCATGGTGGAGATAGGCGTCACCGTAGAACGCGCGGACGCGCACACGGTAAAGATAGACGGATCCACCGTAAACAAGGTTCGCGTAGACAATGAGCACATCCGCAGGATTAGAGCCGGATATTATCTGCTGGGCGCCCTCCTGGGCAAATACCACCATGCGGAGGTCGCTCTGCCGGGCGGCTGCAACATCGGCGCCAGACCCATAGACCAGCACTTAAAGGGCTTTCGTGCTCTCGGCGCAAAGGCGGAGGTTGAAAACGGCATAGTCATAGTCGATGCCGAAAATCTCCACGGCGGACATATTTATCTCGATGTGGTTTCCGTCGGCGCCACGATAAACGTAATGCTGGCCGCTGTTCTGGCACCCGGAAACACCATCATAGAAAACGCCGCAAAAGAACCGCATGTCGTTGATATCGCCAACATGCTCAACAAAATGGGCGCCGCCATCAGAGGCGCCGGAACAGACGTCATAAAAATCCGCGGCGTGGAGCGTCTGAAAGGCACCCAGTATCCCGTTATCCCGGATCAGATAGAGGCCGGAACCTTTATGTTCGCGGCAGCTATCACACAGGGAAAAATCACAGTGCACAATATCATTCCGCAGCATATGGATGCCATATCCTCAAAGCTCATTGAAATGGGATGTGAGATTACCGAGTACGACGAGGACATCACCGTAACCGGCAAATCCCATCTGCGCCCCTGCAACGTAAAGACTCTCCCGTATCCCGGCTTTCCCACGGATATGCAGCCGCAGATATGCGTGGCCCTCTCAAAGGCCCGCGGCCGCGGTATTGTCACCGAGAGCATTTTTGAAAACAGATTCAGATATGTGGACGAGCTCCTCAAGATGGGCGCACACATAAAAATAGAAGGCAACAAAGCAACCGTCGACGGAGTGGAGCGTATAAAAGGCGCAGACCTTATTGCGCCGGATCTTCGCGCCGGAGCCGCGCTCGTGCTGGCGGGGCTCGGAGCCGAGGGCACAACGACCGTTGACAACATAGAATACATTATGCGTGGCTATGAATCCTTTGACGAAAAGCTTCGCAGGATAGGCGCCGATATTGAGATCGTTCCCGGGGCCTCAGACTCCACAGAATCAGAAATCGGCTGACGGATTGAGAGATGAAATTATCAAAGACCATTAAAGGCCGCATTGGAGGAATCCTCTGGTGGCCGCTGTTTTTAATACCTGCCATTCTTATCCTTGGCGGTGCGCTGTATTTTTTCAAGGACTATCAGCGTATCATCATAATCGTTTTTTCCGGCATTTCCGTATTGTTTATTGCTATATGGATAATATTTATCCGCCGGCATATCCAGGAAAAAATAGTTGATTTCGCCGTTGATTTTGAAAAAATGCAGGAAGAGCAGCTCCAGTCTCTCGTCATTCCCTGCGCACTCATAGATGAGGACGGAAAAGTATTTTGGAAAAATGCCGAATTCGCCGCGATTTTCGACGAAGAAGGCAAGGAACACGAGCAGCTTCAGGATTATTCGCCGCTTATCGCGGAGTTTCTCGAAAAAGGAATGCCGCGCCGCAAATACAAAAAAAGCCTTGAGATTTCCTATAACGGCAGGGATTATTCTCTGGAGTTCGTAAAGCTCAAGACCGACAGGCAGACTGTTACCTATGCCGTCAGTATGGTGGACATGACGCTGTACAACAAAGCCATACAGACGATAGACGATATGCACCCCGTTGTCGTACAGGTGTGCATAGACAATTTCGACGAAATGATGAACAGCATCGAAGAATTCCGCCGTCCGCTTCTGGCGGCTTATATCGAGCGGCTGGTCAGTCAGCATATTTCGGACGCAAAAGGAATACTCAACGCTGTCAGCAAAGACAAATTTACTGCATATCTGGACAAAAAATCTCTCACAAAGCTCACCGAAAAGAATTTTGACCTGCTTGAAAAGGTCAAATCGGTTGACAGCGAGAGCAAAGTCAGCCCCACGCTCAGCATAGGCGTCGGCATGGGCGGCAGCGATATAGCCGCGAACAGCGAGCTCAGCAGGCAGGCAATGGATATGTGCCAGGGCAGAGGCGGAGACCAGGCCATTATCCGCACGCCGGAAGGCTCGACGTTCTTTGGCGGAAAGACCGAGTCCATGGAAAAATCCACAAAAGTCAAAGCCAGAAGCAAGGCGCAGAGACTCCGCGAGATTATCCTGTCAAAAAGCCGCGTCCTGGTAATGGGACACGAGCTTCCCGACGCGGACTCGCTCGGCTCCGCGGTGGGCATTTACAGAATAGCCAGAGACCTGGGCAAAGAGGCACACATTGTATTCAACGCCACCAATTCCATCATCAGGCCGCTCTATGATCTGCTAAGGGAGACCGAGGAGCCGGACGCCTTTATCAGCGGCGAGGAAGCCCTCAAGATGGTAGACGACAAGACCGTGGTTGTGATGGTGGATCTGAACAAGCCCAGCTACAGCGAATGTCCTGAACTGATAGAAAACGCGTCCTGCGTCGTCATTGTGGACCACCACAGGCAGAGCGGCGAAACCGTCAGGACAGAGATGACTTACATAGAGACCGTAGCCTCGTCTGCGTGTGAAATGATCACGGAGTTGATACAATACTATTCCGACAGTGTAAAACTTTCCGCGGTAGAAGCGGACGCGCTGTATTCAGGCATTATCATCGATACCGATAATTTCCTCGCAAAGACCGGTGCCAGAACCTTTGAGGCCGCGGCATACCTGCGTAAATGCGGTGCCGATATGACCCTCGTCAGGAAACTGTTCCGCAAAAGCATGGAAGAGTTTCGCGCCAAGGCCCGCACAGTCAGCACGGTGGAAATATTCGAGCAGTGTTTTGCTCTGGGCAGATGCGAAGCGGACGGCACGGACAGCCCCACCATCATCGGGGCGCAGGCCGCCAATTCCCTGCTCGATATAAAGGGAATAAAAGCCTCGTTTGTATTCACGCAATTTGAAAACAGGATTTATATCAGCGCACGTTCCATAGATGAGGTCAATGTACAGATAATCATGGAGCGTCTCGGCGGCGGCGGACACCTCAGTGTGGCAGGTGCCCAGCTCAGCGAGACCACCATGGAAGAAGCCATAGAAATGACAAAAGAAATCATCAGACAGATGCTGGAAGAGGAGGCAATATAATGCAGATAGTACTTCTTCAGGACGTAAAGTCCCTCGGGAAAAAAGGACAAATAGTAAAAGTAAACGATGGCTACGCCAGAAACTTCATTCTGCCCAAGAACCTCGGTGAGGAAGCCACCCCCGCTAATCTTGCAAAGCTCGCAGGACAGAAAAAATACGAAGAAAAGGTTGCCGCCGAGCAACTCGCCGCGGCAAAAGAGCTTGCCGCCAAAATAGAAAAAACGAAAGTAAAGCTCACTGTAAAGGTCGGCAGCGACGGAGGAAAGATTTTCGGATCGGTAACCGGAAAGGAAATTTCGGAAGCCGCGATGCAGCAATGCGGACTGGAAATCGACAAAAAAAAGATAGTTCTCGACGAGCCCATAAAGACCACGGGAGAGCATACCGTAACGGTAAAGCTTCACAGAGAGGTCAGCGCAAAGCTCGCGCTGTCGGTTGAAAAAGCATAAGCAGGATTCATCATGGAAGAAAACGTCATCAAAAGAGTAATGCCGCATAATATTGATGCGGAAAAATCGGTCATCGGAGCGCTGATTATCGATAACGACAATATCCCCTTTATAGAGGGCGTTATCACGGGCGAAGATTTTTATCAAAAGCCCTTCGGGATTATTTTCGATACGATTATCGAGCTTTTCAAAGAAGGAAAGCCGGTGGACGTGCTTACGCTCCAGGCACGCCTCAGTGAAAAAGAGCTTCCGCCCGAAATCAGCAGCCTGAACTACATCGGAGACCTGGTCGCAAACGTTCCTCTCTCTGTAAACGCGAAGGAATATGCGGAGATAGTCAGAGAGCAGGCCACGCTCAGACAGCTCATACGCGCTTCGGAGAATATCATAAACGAATGTTACGCCGGTAAGGACCGCCCGGATGACATTATGAACGACGTCGAAAAAAACGTTTTCGACATTCTCAACACCCGCCGCACCAGCGAGTTTGTCAGCATTGACAAGATAGTATTCAATACCATCGACCAGATAAAAGAAGCCGGAAAATCCGCAGACGGCATAACCGGCGTTCCGACGGGATTTTTGGACATAGACCGCATGCTCACCGGCCTTCATCCGGGAGAGCTGATTATCATTGCTGCCCGTCCCGGCATGGGCAAAACCGCTTTTGCGCTTAATATCGCTTCTTATGCTTCTGCCGAAAAAGACGTCTGCACCGCTTTCTTCAGCCTCGAGATGGCTCCGGAGCAGCTCGTCAGCAGAATGCTTTCTATGCACTCAAAGGTGGATTCGCAAAAACTGCGTACCGGAAAGCTGGATTACGAAGAATGGAAGAAAATCAGCGAAAGCGCGGGCGTCATCGCCGGCTCAAAGCTGGTGGTGGACTATTCGCCCGGTATCAGTATCAGTGAATTCCGCTCCAGATGCCGCGAATATAAGCTCAAACACAATATCGGACTGATAATTGTGGACTATCTGCAGCTCATGAGCGGTTCTTCCCGCGGAAACGATAACCGTCAGCAGGAAATATCCGAGATTTCGCGAGGGCTGAAGGCTCTGGCGGGCGAGCTCGGAGTGCCGGTTGTGGCGCTGTCGCAGCTTTCGCGCGAGTCCGAGAAGCGGTCCAATCACCGCCCCGTCATGTCGGACCTGCGCGAATCCGGTGCAATCGAGCAGGATGCCGACGTTATTATGTTCCTTTACAGAGAGGAATATTATGACAAGAGCACCGAGAACAACCGCGAGGTGGATGTTGACATTCAGAAACAGCGTAAAGGCGCCACGGGCATAGTAAAACTGGCGTTCATCAGCGAGATTACAAAGTTTATGAACCTGGAACACAGGGACAAAAATGGAAAAGGATAATATCATGAAAAAAGACGACTGCATTTTTTGCAAACTTGCGAACGGTGATATCCCCACGACCACACTCTACGAGGATGAGGATTTCAGAGCCATTCTGGATCTCGGACCTGCCACAAAGGGACACACACTGATACTGCCAAAGGAGCACTTCCGCGATCTGACAGAGCTTTCGCCGGAAATTTCCTCAAAGGTTCTCGGAGTCGCACGCCATATTGGCATGGCACTTATGAAAGGGCTCGGCGCAAAAGGCTTTAATGTGATTCAAAACAACGGCGAGGCCGCAGGTCAGACCGTAATGCATTATCACGTGCATGTAATCCCCAGATACAGCGCCAAAGAAATGCCTCTCTGGACTCCCGGAACGCTCTCCGACGAGACCGCTGCAGAGGTTTTGTCAGCGGTTAAGATAAAATAATAAATAAACCCGTTTTTCTCCTTTAAAAAAGCCATTTTTTAGTGAAAACACTTGACAAACAGAGTATAAGGCTATATATTCATTGAAGAGTTCGCGAAAGCGAGACAGTAATAGGAGGATTATCATGAACAAAACAGAACTCATTGATGCAATCGCAAAGAAGGCTGAGATTTCCAAGAAGGACGCCGAGAAGGCTCTTAAGGCTTTCACTGAGACCGTTACCGCTCAGCTTAAGAAAGGCGACAAAGTCACTCTTGTTGGCTTCGGCACCTTCGAAGTAGTTAAGAGAGCTGCTCGCAAGGGCATCAACCCTCGCACCAAAGAATCCATCAAGATCAAAGCCAGCAAAGCTCCTAAGTTCAAAGCCGGCAAAGCTCTCAAGGACGCTATCAACTAATCAAAGCGAAATTATTCTTATGGGACAGAGGCGCTCTTGCGCCTCTGTTTCTTCAAAAGGCTATGAGACTCGACAAATATCTTAAAGTATCGCGGCTGATAAAAAGACGCACTGTGGCGAACGAAGCGTGTGATGCCGGCCGTGTCAAAATAAACGACAAAGTTTCAAAAGCTTCCGCCGAAGTAAAAGAAGGCGACGTCATCGAAATCGGTTTCGGAAATAAGACCGTTCGCGTAATGGTGACCGCCATCAAAGAAACCACAAAAAAAGACGAGGCGGAAGAAATGTTCAGATACCTCTGATCCCTCACCGGAGGCCTTTATGAGAGAATCAAGCACCCGAAAAAGAAAAAGATCGAGGCGCAGAAGGCGCGAATATTTTGTGGTCGGGCTGATTGCTTTTTTATTTACCGCCATTCTTATGGTTCTTACCATGTCGCTCAGCAAGGACGTATCGGCGGGCGAGGACAGAGTGCAGCGCATTCAGGCTCAGATAGACGAGGAAAACGCCCGCGCCGAAGAACTCGAAAAAGAAAAAACCTACATGAAAAGCCGCGAGTTTATCGAAAAGATTGCCAGAGAAAGGCTGGGACTCGTTTCTCCCGGGGAGACGATCATCAAACCCAAGGAATAAAACAGAGAGTGCTTTTTAACACATTTAAAGACAATATCATCAAATACGAACTTATCAGGCAGGGAGACCGTGTTGTGGCGGGCGTTAGCGGAGGCGCCGATTCGGTTTGCCTGCTTTTGTGTTTGAATAATCTCCAAAAGGAAATGCCGTTTGAACTCCGGGTTCTTCATGTCAATCACATGATTCGCGGAGCAGAGGCAAAAGAGGATGCCGCATTTACCGGGCAGCTCTGTGAAAGCCTGGGCATCCCTTTTATACAAAAGGATATCGATGTGCCCGCATTTGCTACGGCGCAAGGTCTTTCGATGGAAGAGGCCGGCAGAATGGTCAGATACGATGCTCTGCGCGAGGCGGCCGGAGACGGAATCATAGCCGTCGCGCACAATCGCGGCGACGCGGAGGAAACGATTTTTCACAACATCATCCGCGGTAGCTCTCTGGCAGGGCTCTCCGGAATGAAAATGAAAGACGGCCAAATCATCCGCCCGCTGCTTAATATCTCGCGAGAGGAGATAGAAGCGTACCTTAAAAACGCGGGTCAGACCTACCGCACGGACTCTACTAATCTCGAAAACGATTATACGCGAAACAAGCTCCGCAATATCATTGTGCCGTACATTGAGCAGGAGATTAATGCCTCTTTCGGAGAACACCTGAGGCAGCTTTCACGTGAGGCAGCGCTTGCTGACGATTTTATTTCCGATGCGGCAATACGTTTTCTGGAGGAACATTCTTCCGCGGATGGAGGGCGGATAATTATAGAGGCCGCTCCGCTGCTCGGACTGTTTGAAATTGTCCGCAAAAAGACGGTTTATCTGGCGCTTGCGAAGATTTCCGGCAGCAGAAAAGATATAGGAAGAGCTCACGTCGGCGCGGTTTTGCGTCTTGCTTCAAAGACCGGAAACGGTACGGCCGATTTGCCTTACAACGTCACCGCCGAAAAAAAGTACGACAAGCTTATTATTTCAAAGAAAACAGAACACGCACCAGGGGATGAGAGCGAGAGTGTAACAGAGGCGCTGAATGCCGCCCTGAAGGACGCGAGCATTTTCCCGTATGACAAAAGCCGGATGACTTTTCCCCGAAAAGAATATACGAAATGGTTTGATTATGATAAAATAAAGCACGGTCTGCGCTGGCGCAGACGAGCGGAAAAAGACGTTATCGAGCTGGGATCCGTCGGGACAAAAAGCGTCCGGCGTTATTTCATTGATGAAAAGATTCCGCAGGAGATGCGCGGGCGTCTGCCTCTTTTGGCTGACGGCAGCGACATAATCTGGATACCGGGCTTTCGGATCAGCGAAAAATACAAAATCGACGAAAACACCAAAACGGTTATTGAGATAAACATTGAGGGGGTTTTGCAATGAGCGAAAAAATCAGAGTCTATATCACACAGGAAGAGGTCGAAAACAGAATTCAGCAGATGGCAGACCGCATCAGCAGCGAGTTTGCGGGAAAGACCGTTCATCTGGTCGGTATTCTGAAGGGCAGCGTTATGTTTATGAGTGAGCTCGCAAAGCGCCTCACCATTCCTGTCACCATGGACTTTATGAGCTGCTCCAGCTATGGCTCGGGCACTGTCTCAAAGGGCATAGTAAAGATTACAAAAGACCTTGACGAGCCCATCGAAGGAAAAGACGTTATACTCATAGAGGATATCGTTGACTCGGGCAATACCCTGGCCTATCTTATTCAGGTTTTCAAAACCAGAAAGCCCGCCAGCTTTATGATATGCACCCTTCTTGACAAGCCTTCCCGCAGAGTCAGACCTGAGGTAAAGGTCGATCACACCTGCTTTACCATAGAAGATCATTTCGTGGTCGGATACGGTCTGGACTATGATCAAAAATACAGGAATCTCCCGTACATCGGCATAGTAGAGTTTGAATAATACGAGGTTTTATGAAAAACAATTCCGCAGGACTAATAATCAGATTATTGTTTTTTGCCGCGATACTGGGGCTTGTTTACTGGCTCATTTCGTCGGCTTATTCATCGTCGAATCAGTATCAGCAGGGCAATTACGTCAGCTTTATAAAGACGCTTGAAGAAGGCAAAGTCACGAGCGTCCGCATTAGTCAAAACGACGAAATACCCACCGGAAGCGTGGTCTATATTACAAAGGACGGACAGTTTTCTTTTGAGGTCTCCAATGTAAACGACGTCGTGAATATTCTCGTTTCACAGGAGTTTGAAAACTTCAGCATAAACGAGCCGGAGTCCGGCGTAAACGTCTCCACCATTATCATGATGGTCATAGGCGGAGCAGTGCTGCTCGTGCTGCTTTTTACGCTCTTCCGCAATTCAATGGGAGGCGGAGCCAATGCCCAGATGATGAATTTCGGGAAGAGCCGCGCCCAGATGGTTCGCTCCTCCGGAAAGAGATTCAATGACGTGGCCGGTCTGGCAGAGGAAAAAGAAGAACTTGTGGAGATCGTCGATTTCCTGAAAGACCCATCGAAATACGTCAAAATGGGAGCCAGAATTCCAAAGGGCATACTGCTGGTGGGACCTCCCGGAACGGGAAAGACGCTCCTGGCAAAGGCAGTGGCCGGAGAGGCCGGTGTGCCTTTCTTTAGCATATCCGGTTCCGATTTTGTTGAAATGTTTGTGGGTGTGGGTGCGTCCAGAGTGAGAGATCTCTTTGCAGACGCAAAGAAAAACCGCCCGTGCATCGTATTTATTGATGAAATCGACGCTGTCGCGAGGCGCAGAGGTACGGGTCTCGGCGGCGGACACGATGAGAGAGAGCAGACGCTCAATCAGCTCCTGGTCGAAATGGACGGTTTCGGCGTTAATTCCGGAATCATTGTTATGGCTGCCACAAACAGAGTGGATATTCTGGATCCCGCTATTATGCGTCCGGGCAGATTTGACCGAAAGGTCATGGTTCATCGCCCCGATGTAAAGGCACGCGAAGAAATACTGCGTGTTCATTCACAGAACAAGCAGCTCGGCGATGACGTGGATCTAAAGCGCGTCGCGCAGACTACGGCGGGATTTACCGGCGCCGACCTCGAAAATCTTCTCAATGAATCGGCCATTCTCGCGGCTAAAAACGACGCTCCTTTTATCAAACAGGAAGATGTTGACAGGTCCTTCGTCAAGGTGGGCATCGGAACCGAAAAAAAGAGCATCCTTATCTCAGAAGAGGACAAGCGAGTCACGGCTTATCACGAGGCGGGACACGCTGTGCTTTTCCATGTGCTGCCGGACGTCGGCCCGGTTCATACGATTTCAATCATTCCCACGGGCGTCGGCGCGGCGGGCTACACCATGCCGCTTCCCGAAAAGGACCGTATGTTTATGACCAAAAAAGAAATGCTGCATAACATAATGGTCTCCATGGGCGGACGCATTGCAGAGGAAATCGTTTTCGGTGACGTTACAAACGGCGCGTCCTCTGATATTCAGCACGCCACCGGTCTGGCGCATGACATGGTTACCAAATTCGGTATGTCAAAGCGCGTGGGCTTTATCAGCTGCGGCAGCGATGACGAAGTCTTTATCGGGCGTGATTACGGAAAGACCCGCGCCTACAGTGAGCACCTTGCAAAGCTTATTGATGAGGAAGAAAAGAGCATCATCGACAAGTGCTACAAAAAAGCTCAAAAAATCATTCTCGAAAACAGGGATATTCTGGACGCCTGTGCGCAGCTCCTGATTGAAAAAGAAAAGATTTATCAGGAGGAATTCGAGACGCTCTGGAACGAAAAAAGAAGTCCCGCGGCAGAGGAGCCGGCGCTTCAAACCGCGGAGGAACCGGAGGAATAAATGATTCCCGAATGGGCAAAGGGAGCAATATTTTATCAGATATTTCCCGACCGCTTTTGTAATGGCGATCGGGAAAATGACGTTAAGACGGGCGAGTACAGCTATACGCCCGGCGGCAGTGTGCGCCGTGTAGAGGATTGGAACAGCCTTCCTCAGGAGGTCGATGTCCACAGGTTCTTCGGCGGAGATCTGCAGGGCGTCTGGGACAAGCTCGACTATCTGAAGGAGCTGGGAGTAGAGGTTATTCTTTTTAACCCGATATTCAGGTCTCGCTCAAATCACAAATATGACACTACGGATTATTACTGCATAGATCCGCACCTTGCCAGCAAGCGTGCGCCGGGTCAGACTCAGGACAGGGATCTGACCCCGAACGAATATTTCGCATATTTTGTCAGGGCGGTACACGACGCCGGAATGAAGCTGGTTCTGGACGGCGTTTTCAATCATTGCGGCATAGACAGCGCGTGGACGGCGGATCCGGGAAGAGCGGAGTATTTCACTCGCGAGAAAAACGGGGGTTTTGAGAGCTGGTGGGGGGTTGAGACTCTGCCAAAGCTCAATTATGACGGGAGCCGTCGGCTTTGGAACGAAATTCTGGAGGCTGCGGAGTTTTGGGTATCGGAACCCTACTGCTGCGACGGCTGGAGACTGGACGTGGCGGCGGATCTGGGACACACCCCGCAGACCAATCACGCCTTCTGGAAAGAATTTATCACGAGAGTAAAATCTGCCAATCCGAACGCTATCGTATTTGCCGAGCATTACGGCAATCCGCGTGAATGGCTCGCGGACGGCGAATGGGACAGCGTTATGAATTACGACGGGTTTATGGATCCCGTTTCAGGCTTTTTCACCGGCGTAGACAAGCATTGCGATTATGAATGCTCAGATCTCCTCGCCAACGCAGAAGCCTTTGCAAACAGCCTGAGGCTCGGCCGTGAGGGTTTTCCGAGCGAAGACAGCTACCTGGCGGCTATAAATCAGCTCGACAATCACGACCACGCCAGATATATCACCAGAACAGCCGGCAGGGCGGGAAGGCTTGCCACGCAGGGCAGCGAGGCCGCGAGCAGAGGCGTGCGTTACGACGTACTGCTGTCTTCGGTCGTTTTCCAGATGACCTGGCCGGGTGCACCCACTCTCTATTACGGAGACGAGACTGCAGTGCCCGGATGGACGGATCCGGACAACAGGCGCACCTACCCCTGGGGTCATGAAAATTACGAGATAATCGATTTTTACAAAAATATCATCAGACTTCACAAGTCTTCCACGGCGCTGCGCACGGGAGAATGCTCGGTGCTGAGAAGCTCTGACGGCGTTTTTGCATTTTGCCGCAAAAAAGACGACGAACAATATATCATTATAATAAACAGGAGCGAATCCGAAAAAGACTTTGCCATAAATCCCGCTGAGTACGGGCTCTTTAGCGGCGGAGCAGTCAGAGTTTTTTCGACGTCGGACGGCTACAGCGTCGGCAACAGAGAGGTAGAGCTTTCGTCCGGCATTCTGAAAACAAAGCTAAAACCTGTTTCTTCAAAGGTAATAAAGCTGATAAAGGGCTGAACGCGTCGCCCGATAATATAACAAAAGGAAGTGAAGACATTGAAAAGAGAAGATGTCAGAAACATAGCGATTATCGCCCACGTCGATCACGGCAAGACGACGCTGGTGGATGAGCTATTAAAGCAGAGCGGCGTATTCCGCGCAAATCAGGAGGTTCAGGAAAGAGTTATGGACTCAAACGACCTCGAGCGCGAACGCGGCATTACTATTCTTTCAAAGAACACGGCCGTGCACTACGGCGGCGTAAAGATTAACATTATCGACACTCCCGGACACGCGGATTTCGGCGGCGAGGTGGAGCGCGTTTTAAAGATGGTAAACGGAGTCGTCCTCGTGGTAGACGCCTTTGAGGGACCCATGCCGCAGACGAAATTCGTTCTGAAAAAAGCGCTGGAGCTGGATCTCGACGTAATAACCTGCATTAACAAGGTCGACCGCCCCGAAGCCCGCCCGAATGCCGTTATTGATGAGGTCCTGGAGCTGCTTATGGAGCTTGAGGCAAATGACAAGCAGCTCGACTGCCCGTTCGTTTTTGCCTCTGCAAAGGCCGGCTGGTCTGCGCTGGAGCTCTCTGACGAGCGAAAGGATATGAAGCCCCTTTTTGAGACGATACTGAAATACATTCCGGCTCCGGAGGGCGATGAAAACGCGCCTCTGCAGACGCTGATCAGCACGATTGATTATAATGAATACGTAGGCAGAATCGGCGTCGGAAAGGTAGACAACGGCATTATCAGGGTCAATCAGGAAGTGCTTATTGTCAATGCACACGACACAGAAAAGAAAAAAAGGGTAAAAGTCAGCAAGCTGTATGAATTCGAGGGTCTGAACAAGGTCGAAGTTTCCGAAGCCCTGCCCGGCGCCATAGTGGCCATATCGGGCATCGCGGACATCCATATCGGAGATACGCTCTGCGACCCCGCCGCACCGCAGGCGATAGAATTTCAAAAGATTTCCGAGCCCACTCTGGCGATGACCTTTATGGTAAATGATTCGCCTTTTGCAGGACAGGAAGGCAAGTATGTCACCAGCAGACATCTCAGGGAAAGACTTTTCCGTGAGCTGAATACCGACGTCAGCCTGCGTGTGGAGGAACTCAGTCCGGATACCTTCCGTGTCAGCGGCAGAGGCGAGCTGCACCTGTCCGTTCTGATAGAGAATATGCGGCGCGAGGGCTATGAGTTTGCCGTCAGCAAGGCAGAGGTCATTTACAAGCAGGACGAAAAGGGAAAGAGGCTGGAACCAATCGAGCATCTTTTTGTGGACGTTCCGGACGAATATACGGGCGTCGTAATCGAAAAGCTCAGCGCCAGAAAAGGCGAACTGCTGAATATGCGTCCGTCCGGCACAGGCTATACCAGAATTGAGTTTTCCATTCCTTCGAGAGGGCTGATCGGCTACCGTGACGAGTTTTTGACAGACACAAAGGGCAACGGCATCATGAACCAGCTCTTTGACGGATACGCGCCGTACCGCGGCGATATTCAGTACAGAAATATGGGTTCGCTGATTGCCTTTGAGACGGGTGAAGCCGTGGCATACGGGCTTTTTAACGCTCAGGAGCGCGGTATGCTTTTTGTAAAGCCGGGAGACAGAGTCTATGCCGGAATGGTAGTGGGGCAGAATCCCAAAAACATGGATATAGAAGTCAATGTCTGCAAGAGAAAACAGCTTACCAACACCAGAGCCGCCGGCTCGGATGAGGCGCTGAAGCTGGTTCCGCCGAGACTGATGTCGCTGGAGCAGTGCATGGAGTTTATCGATACGGACGAGCTTTTGGAGGTTACTCCGCAGACCCTTCGCATCAGAAAAAAGATTCTGGATCCCACCATGAGAAAGAGAGATATGATCCGCAGACAAAACGGATGACGGGGTGAGATTATGTTTTGGAAATATCTGGGAGTATTCTTTATATCAATGGTTCCTGTTGTTGAGCTGCGCGGCGCCATTCCTATAGGCGTGGCCACCTTCGGGCTTCCGCTGATTCCCACATATATCGTGGCTATTATCGGAAATATGCTGCCGGTGCCTTTTGTCTATCTTTTTGCCAGAAAGGTGCTGGTGTGGGGCTCGGACAAGCGCTTTATCGGCAAATGGTTCAGCTGGATGCTTCGCAAGGGTGAAAAAGCCGGAGCCAAAATCAACGGCAAAAGAGGTACCTTTATCGGTCTTCTGTTGTTTGTCGGGATTCCGCTGCCCATGACCGGTGCGTGGACGGGTACGCTCGCAGCCAGCATTCTCGACCTGAAGTTCAAAGACAGCGTGCTGGCGGCCATGGGAGGCGTGCTGCTGGCGGGAATCATTATGATCAGCCTGACCCTTCTGGGAGTCAATATCTTTTCATAAGTCTTATGAATAAAAACAGCGATTTCAGAACGGGATTTAAAAACGGAATACCTATTATGCTGGGATACCTCGCGGTATCCTTTGCCTTTGGTATGCGCGTTTGCGCTCTGGGTGTGCCGTGGTGGCTGGCCGGTCTGATTTCGTTTACAAATCTGACCAGCGCGGGGCAGTTTGCCGGAACGAATCTTTTCCTGGCGGGCGCCGCGTTCGCCGAAATCGCGCTGACGGTTCTGATAATCAACAGCAGATACTTTCTGATGTCCCTTTCGCTGACTCAAAAGCTGGGAACCGGATTCGGGCTGTTTCAGCGGCTTTCGGCTTCCTACGGCGTGACCGATGAGATTTTTGCGGTGGCGATAGGAAAAGGCGGAAAGCTTTCTCCGCGCTATATGCACGGGCTGATACTGGGGCCGTGTATCGGATGGACGGCGGGTGCGGCGCTGGGCGGCGTTTTTTCGTCGCTTCTGCCGGAGCTTGTGGTCAGTGCCATGGGTGTTGCGCTCTATGCCATGTTCATAGCGATTATCATTCCGCCGGCGCGGGAAAACAGACCGGTGCTTTTTACCGTGCTGGCCGCAATCACGCTTAGCGTATGTTTTGAATATATACCCGTATTTAAGATTCTCGGCGGAGGCTGGAGCATTATCATTATCACGGTTGCCGTGGCGGCGCTTGCGGCAACGCTCTTTCCTGTAAAAGAGGAGGAAACCGCCGGTGAATAATCCTCTTTACATCACGATTTCCGTTTTGATAATGATTGCTGTTACCTATCTGGTAAGAGCGGTTCCGCTTGTCTTTTTCAGAAAGGAAATAAAAAACAGATGGTTTAAATCGTTTCTATATTACGTTCCGTATGCGGTGCTTGCCGCCATGACCTTTCCTGCCATTTTCAGCGCCACGGGCAACCTCTCCTCGGGCATTGCCGCCGCGGCTTCGGCGGTGATTCTCGCGTTTTTCCGGCGGAGCCTTTTGATAGTTGCTGCCGGCGCCGCCGTATCCGCGCTGATCTGCGAGCTGATAATCGCGGCCGTATGATAGATATTAGTTTAGTATTATTTGAAAAGTGCTATCTTGATGATAGCGCTTTTTTATTTCAAAAAAACGAAAGGAGTCAATCAAAAAATGAAAAAGTATTTTTCCGAACTGATCGGTACGTTTGTTTTGGTCTTTATGGGCTGCGGTACCGCTATGCTGGTGGGCTGCGACGCGGCGTCGGGCGGCGGGTATATTCTGACAGCGCTGGCTTTCGGACTGTCCGTGGTGGCCATGGCGTACTCTGTAGGCAACATTTCGGGCGGACATTTCAATGCCGCCGTAACGCTGGCGATGCTGATTCGCAAAAGGATATCGGGCAAGGATGCCGTCTGGTATATCCTGTTCCAGCTTGTCGGAGCTTTTCTCGCTTCAGGGCTGCTTGTGATTCTCTTTGATATGGGAAAAGTGACCGACCTGACGGGAGGCCTCGGCAGCAACGGACTTGACGGAGTGGGAGGAAACGCCGTAGCCGGACTCATTGTTGAAGCGGTTCTGACATTTATTTTCGTGATGACAATTCTGGGAGTGACGTCCGAGAAATTCAGCCACGGTTCTTTCGCCGGGCTGATAATCGGTCTGACGCTGGCATTTGTCCACATTTTTGGTATCGGCCTGACCGGCACGAGCGTAAATCCGAGCCGTTCCTTCGGACCTGCCATCGTTTCCGCCATCAAAGGAAATGCAACTCCTATCAGCAATCTGTGGGTATTCGTGGCAGGACCTTTTGCAGGAGCGATTCTTGCGGCCTTGATTTATGCCGCCCTTGAGAAGAAAAAAGAAAAATCGGATAGTTAGTCCGTCAAATCCGGTGTTTTACCATAGCATATTCATCGCCGCTGCGGCAGCAGCGGCATTTTTTGAATTCTGATCCGCCGCCCGTCCTTCACTTTCTGTCTTGTGAATAAAACCGTTTCAAAGTATAATGAACGGGCTATGCCGATAATCAAAGCGGAAAATCTTTCATACGATTACGTAAGGCGCGACGAAAACGACAATATCGTCGACAGTATACACGCGCTTTCCGATATTAATCTTGAAATAGAAGAAGGGCAGTTTGTTGCCGTGATAGGGCACAACGGCTCCGGCAAGTCTACCTTCGCAAAGCTTTTGAACGCCCTGCTCATTCCGACGTCAGGCAAGCTGTTTGTCGGCGGGATCGACACGGCGGACGAGAGCCGCCTGTGGGACATAAGGCGCACCGCCGGCATGGTTTTTCAAAACCCGGACAATCAGATAATCGCGTCAGTGGTAGAAGAGGACGTGGCGTTCGGCCCGGAGAATATGGGCGTACCCACGGAAGAAATCCGCCGCCGCGTGGATGCCGCGCTGAAAACAGTAGGCATGACAAAATTTGCCAAGAGCTCACCAAACCGTCTTTCGGGCGGACAAAAGCAGCGCGTGGCGATAGCCGGTGCGCTGGCAATTATGCCAAAATGCATGATTTTCGATGAATCCACCGCCATGCTCGACCCGATAGGCCGCGCCGAGGTCATGAGCGTCGCAAAAAAACTCAACAAAGAACAGCGCCTTACAATTATTTTTATCACTCACTATATGGAAGAAGCCGCGCAGGCGGACCGCGTTATCGTTATGAACAAAGGGAAAATCGTCATGGACGGGATTCCGCGTGAGGTTTTCACCGAAACAGAAAAACTGACTGCCTGCGGTCTTGAACCGCCGCAGATGACCATGCTCGCAAAAGACCTCAGGGACGCGGGTCTCGCTCTGCCGCACGGAATCATCTCCGCAGAAGAACTCGCCGACGCGCTGCGCGTCCTAAAAGGACAATAAGATGTCAATCGAGATTAAAAATCTTTCATATACGTACAATAATCCCGGTTCGGAAAACGGGAGCCGTTTTGTGCTGAAAAATATCTCCGCAACAATCAAAAAGGACGAAATTACAGCTATAATCGGCCCTACCGGCTCGGGAAAATCCACGCTTGTACAACACCTTAATCTGCTGCTTCACGCGTCCGAAGGCGATATTTTATATGACGGACGCAGCATTTACGGGGACGATTTTGACCGGAAGACTCTTCGCGCCTCGGTGGGACTCGTTTTTCAATATCCGGAATACCAGCTTTTTGAAAACGATATTTTTACCGACGTGTGTTTTGGCCCCAAAAATCTCGGCCTCGAAAAAGACGAGGTTGAGAGCCGCGCAAAGAAGGCTCTGCTTGCTGTCGGCTTTTCTGACAGCGATTTTTCGCGCTCGCCCTTTGAACTGTCCGGCGGACAGAGACGCAGGGCTGCTATAGCGGGCGTTCTCGCGATGCAGCCGGAATACCTCGTGCTGGACGAGCCGGCAGCCGGTCTCGACCCGAAGGGTCGCCGCGAGCTGTTTCAAATGCTGCGCAGACTTCATGATGAAAACGGCGTAGGAATAGTGCTGGTATCACACAGCATGGACGACGTGGCGGATTTTGCCGGAAAAATCCTGGTGCTGAATGACGGCAGAGTGATTTTTGACGATACTCCGGAGCGTATTTTCTCGCACGGGGAGGAACTGCGCACGGTGGGGCTGGATGTTCCGCAGGCGGCAAGGCTCGCGGAGATTTTGCGCGAATACGGATTTGACCTGCCGCAGGGGCTTATTACGATGGACAGGCTGCGCACCGCCATCACGGATTGTTTCAATAGAGGGGATAAATAATGTTCAGAGACATCACGCTGGGACAGTATTATCCCGGTCAATCGATAATACACCGGCTCGACCCGAGAACAAAGCTTCTCTGGACGCTGGTCTATATTGTGAGTCTCTTTGTCGCTGATAATAAGTACGCATACGGCGCGTCAGTCCTGGCGCTCGCCGCGGTAATAATTCTTTCGTCAGTCCCTTTTACGCATATGCTAAAGGGTCTGAAAGCAGTCCTCGTCATCCTGATTATCAGCGTTCTGTTTAATCTTTTCCTGACCGACGGACGCGTGCTGGTTTCGTTTTGGATTTTCAAAATCACGTTAGAAGGCATCCGCCGTGCGGTATTTATGGCGGTCAGGCTCGTTTGCCTGATACTCGGCGCTTCGCTGATGACATACACCACCACGCCAAACCAGCTCACTGACGGTATAGAGCGCGGGCTCGGCTTTTTAAAGCTTATCAGGGTTCCGGTGCATGAAATCGCGATGATGATGTCCATCGCCCTGAGGTTTATCCCTATTCTCACAGAGGAGCTGGACAAGATAATCAAAGCCCAGACCGCCAGGGGAGCGGATCTCGAAAGCGGCAATTTTATCAAGAGGGCAAAAGCTATGACGCCTATACTGATACCTCTTTTTGTGTCGGCGTTCCGCAGAGCGGGAGATCTGGCGCAGGCCATGGAAGCCCGCTGCTATCACGGCGGACGCGGCAGAACGCGCATGAATCCGCTAAGTATGGCCGGCCGCGATTACGCCGCGATAATCATAATGTTTGCATATCTCGGCGGGATAATAGTTTTGTCGGTTTTATTATAAGGAGAAACCGTTTGAAGCGGATAATGCTGACAGTTGCATACGATGGCACAAACTACTGCGGATGGCAGATTCAGCCCACCGGCCTTACGGTGGAGGAGGTCTTGAACCGGGAACTGAGCCGCCTGCTAGGAGAAGATATCCGCGTGCTGGGCGTCAGCCGTACCGACAGCGGGGTTCACGCACTGGGAAATCTCTGCGTTTTTGACACGGAGACATCCATTCCGGCAGAGAAGATATGCTATGCAATCAATCAGTCGCTGCCGCCGGATATCGTGGTGCAGTCATCCTGCGAGGTGCCTTCGGACTTTCACCCGCGCAAACACGACAGTATAAAAACCTATGAATACGTGATATATGCCGCCAGAATCCCGAGTCCTATCCGCGACCGCTACTGCCTGTTTTTTTATCAGCCCCTTGACGTCGAAAAAATGCGCCGCGCCGCGGCCTGCCTGATAGGAGAACACGATTTCAAAAGCTTTTGCTCCTCGCATTCGGACAAGGAATACACCGTTCGCACCCTGACGGACATCACCATAGAAACCAGGCGGGTTTCCGACGGAAACGCTCTGGACGGCGAGGCGCCCGCCATTCCCGGCAGCGCAGGCCTCGCACCGGCCGAAGAGATTCGCATCCGCGTCAGCGGCACCGGCTTTTTATACAATATGGTAAGGATAATTGTCGGCACTCTGCTGCGCGTTGGCACCGGCTTTTGGCCGCCTGAATATGTTTCCGAAATTCTTGAATCAAAAGACCGCGGCAAAGCCGGACCCTGCGCTCCCGCCCGCGGCCTGACTCTCCTCGAAATCAAACTACTCTGACTTCTGAACCCGAAAAGACCTTTCGTCATGCCCCAAACCTTCGTCTGTTAGACTCGCGTTAGCGTCCCGCAATATAATATAGAGTGTGACCTGCGAATTAAACGGAGGAAAAAGCGTTGCGGGACAAAGAATTAAATAACGATACCGACCGTACCGTAAAACTCGGCATAGGTCTTGCTACGGGACGCCGTTCTTTCAAAAAAGTTCTGCTTTCCTATATCAGTATATGGCATGAAACCAAAAATGAGCTCCCGGAGGGAATGAAAGTGGAGCTGAGCCTTTTCGTGTCTTACGACCTGGACTACCAGAACACGCGCTCGACGGATTTTACAAATCTCAGTCAGGAAATAGTAGACGCCTTTGAACAGATTGTTTTTATGGGGGCGAAAAACGCCTCGCAGTCAATTTCGAAGCTGGCCGCTCGCGGAGAATTCACTCCGGACGCGATAAAAACGGTTTTTGGCTCGGGCTACGCGGGAAAAAGGAACGCGGTTTTGCTTTCGGCCATCGAGCACGGAATGGATTATCTGTTGTTTTTGGACGATGACGAATACCCTATGGCCGTCACATGCTCAAAAAACGTTTGTCTGTGGAGCGGCCAACGTGTCTTTTTGTCACATCTGAAGGAAATAGCCGACGCCGATTATACAAACGGACATCATTGCGGATATGTTTCGCCTATCCCGCAGATATCATTCGATGAGAGGCTTTTGGAAGAAGATTTTATGCTATTTATCGAAGCCATCAGCAACGATATCATTTCGTGCGACAAGATGAATGAACTCAGGAAAACGGGGGGCGTCACTTATTCCTCCGTGGGGGTGCTTTCGCGGGAAGAGGCCGCGGAGGTCCCCTGGATAAACAACTGCCGTTTTATTTCCGGCGCCAATCTGTGTATAAATCTGAAAGACCCGTCGCGTACCTTCCCGTTTTTCAATCCGCCCGGAGCCCGCGGTGAGGATACCTTTCTCTCGACACTGCTGAAAGACAGAAAGGTGGTAAAGGTGCCGTGCTACACCTTCCATGACGGATTCTCATACTATCAGCATATTTTGGACGGGGCGCTGCCGATCAGGCTCAAAAGCATCTCCGAAAATTCGCCGAGGATTGTGACGCGTTTTGTGAACGCCTGTATAGGCTGGGTGAGGTACAAGCCGCTGCTGGTCTATATTACACAGCCCGACGGGTACGAAGAAAAAATGAGGGATATCCGTGCCGCGCTCCAAAAGAGCATTCCGGCATTCGTGGATTACTTCGGAGACGAGCGTTTTCTGAATATCCCGGTTGAATTTGAAAAATATCGTAAAAACGTAAAAAGACACTACGCGAGGTTTGTCCTGGCGCAAAACGCGTGGAAAGAAATCATCCGCTTTATACGCGGATGACGGGAAAACGGGGCGAAAGCCGCGTCGGGTTATCTTTTCTCTCCCGGAACGCGGATGTCTTCATTTTCCGGGTATTTCTTTTTCAGCATTAATATAAAGAAATAGAGAATAATGGGAATCATTATGGTGGCGACCAGGCTGATCCACAGGAGGGTACGCGCAAAATCGCTGCCTATCAGCGCCAGCACAAGATTTGTCAGATACAGCGCCAGTAGCAGACCGATGCCGATCCACGCCAGGATGCGCTGCCCTTTTGTATGATTTTTTTGAATTTTCTTTTCTTCCATGAGCAACCTCAAAATATGTTTTTTCTGATAATACCATTTCTTTTGAAAAAAGTCATTTCTTATATTTGAACAACAGAAAGTTATATAAAGTTATATAAGGTTATATAAAAAAATAAAAGTTATATAAGGTTGTATAAAGTTATATAAAGTTATATAATAACATCGTAGCAATTTAACGGAGGTGGAATATGCAAAATCCGTTTTCTCTATCATTTGGAAAAGAACCGGAAAGCCTGATAAGCCGCGACTTTCAGAGCAGTGATATTATTTCCGGATTTACAGGCGAAAACCCCGCGTATCAGGTCTGTATGATAACTGGCGTTCGCGGATCCGGCAAAACTGTTGCTCTTACGACCATTTCAAATCAGTTTCGCAGCGATAAACGATGGATTGTAGTTGATCTCAATCCTGAGCGCGATCTTTTGAAAATGCTCGCGGCGGAACTGAGTAATCGCAGAGAGCTGTTTGAAATTTTCCGCGATGCGAAAATCAACCTGTCCTTTCTCGGATTCGGTCTGGAAATAGACGGAGTACCCCCCATAACTGATATAGTTGTCGCCCTGCGCCGGATGCTTGAAAAGCTGACAAAATCCGGAATGCGTGTACTAATAACGATAGATGAGGCTTCGTCCACTCCTTCTTTTCGTGAATTTGCCAGTCAGTTTCAGATTTTTATGCGGGAGAAACTAAACGTTTTTCTTTTGATGACAGGATTATATGAAAATATTTCAAAGATTCAGGATAATAAAAATCTGACTTTTCTGTATCGCGCACCAAAATTGCTGCTTGCTCCGCTGAACCTCACTCTTATAGCGGCAAAATACAAAGAAGTATTCCAATTAGACGATAAAGAGGCCTACAAAATGGCAGAGGCAACGAAGGGATACCCCTTTGCGTTCCAGGTTCTGGGGTATCTGTGCTGGAGCAGGCAGAAACGATGGAATGAGCTGATGCCTGAATACGATGCGTATCTGGAAGAGCTCGCCTACGAAAAAATGTGGAGCGAACTGTCAGAAAAGGATCGTCAAATCGTTTCCGCAATGAGCCGCCTTGATGATTTGAAGGTGGAAAATATCAGGGCCGAAGCCGGCATTGATTCAAATCTTTTTTCGGTTTACCGTCAAAGGCTTTTGAAACAGGGAATTATTGCTTCGCCTTCCTATGGATATCTTGCATTTACTCTGCCCAGGTTCAAAGAATACGTCCAGAGAGTTATGCCGGATTAAAGCAAGGAAAACATAGAAAAATAAGTATTCCCTCCGCCTTTATTAATAATCATTTTTTTGTCTGCAGGGGCGGAATTTATGTTTGACTTTTGGGGTTTGTAAATTATAATGTAAAAGGATTGTTGAGCGGAAACCATGCTCAATCGTTTTTGTGTGCAAAAAGCATTGCTTTCTATTATTATTAAACATAAATCCTACAGGAGGAAACATTTCATGGCAAGAAAAAGACAGTCAATGGATGGAAACACCGCCGCGGCGCATGTGTCCTACGCATTTACCGAGACGGCCGCTATCTATCCCATCACCCCTTCGTCGCCCATGGCAGACTATGTTGACCAGTGGTCGGCGAACGGCCGCAAAAACATCTTCGGCAGCCGCGTAAAGGTAGTCGAGATGCAGTCAGAGGCAGGCGCTGCCGGTGCCGTTCACGGTGCTCTCGGCGCAGGTGCTCTCACAACCACTTATACAGCTTCTCAGGGACTCCTTCTCATGATTCCCAACATGTATAAGATCGCAGGCGAATTACTTCCCACAGTTTTCCATGTTTCAGCCAGAACAGTTTCATCGCACGCACTGAATATTTTCGGCGATCACAGCGACGTCATGGCATGCCGCCAGACCGGTTTTGCGATGCTGGCCGAAGGCAACGTTCAGGAAGTTATGGATCTCTCGGCTGTCGCTCATCTTGCGGCCATCGAGGGCAAGGTTCCGTTCATCAACTTCTTTGACGGATTCCGCACCTCTCATGAGATTCAGAAGGTTGAAGTATGGGACTACAAAGACCTCAAGAGTATGTGCAATATGAAGGCTGTTGAGGAATTCCGCGCCCACGCGCTCAATCCCAACCACCCTGCCGCCCGCGGCTCGCATGAAAACGGCGACACCTTCTTCCAGCACCGTGAGGCCTGCAACAAGTACTACGATGCTCTTCCCGCGGTAGTCGAGAAATACATGAAGAAAGTCAACAAAAAGCTCGGCACTGATTATCAGCTCTTCAATTACTATGGTGCAAAGGATGCCGACAGAGTCATCATCGCCATGGGTTCCATCTGCGATGTCGCAGAGGAAGTTATCGATTACCTCAATGCTCACGGCCAGAAGGTCGGTCTTGTAAAGGTTCGTCTGTACCGTCCTTTCTGCCCTGAAAAGCTCATCGCCGCTCTTCCCAAGACGGTCAAAAAGATTGCGGTTCTTGACCGCACGAAAGAGCCCGGCTCACAGGGCGAGCCTCTGTACCTCGACGTTGTCACCGCTCTCGCGAACGCCGGCAAGACCAAGATCCAGGTCATCGGCGGACGCTACGGCCTCGGCTCAAAGGACACCCCTCCTTCATCCGTCTTCGCCGTATACAAATAGCTGTCAAAGGACAACATGAAGCGTCAGTTCACCATCGGCATCACCGATGATGTGACAAAGCTTTCACTCAAAGAGACCAAGGCTCCCAACACGGCCGCGAAGGGCACTATCGAGTGCAAGTTCTGGGGTCTCGGCGGCGACGGCACCGTTGGCGCAAACAAGAACTCCATCAAGATTATCGGCGACTACACCGAAAAATACGTTCAGGCGTACTTCCAGTATGACTCCAAAAAGACCGGCGGCGTGACCGTCAGCCACCTTCGTTTCGGCGACAAGCCCATCAAGAGCCCTTACTATATCAACAAGGCTGATTTTGTGGCCTGCCACAATCCTTCATATGTCACAAAGGGATTCAAGATGGTTCAGGACGTCAAGCCCGGTGGAGTCTTCATGATCAACTGCCAGTGGAGCGCCAAAGAGCTCGAAAAGCATCTTGACGCCGACGCAAAGCGTTATATCGCAAAGAACAGGATTCAGCTCTACACCATCAACGCCATTGACCTCGCTCAGAAGGTCGGCATGGGCAAGCGCACCAACACCATCCTTCAGTCTGCATTCTTTACCCTTGCAAAGGTTATGCCTCAGAAGGAAGCCATCGAGCACATGAAGGAAAAGGCAAAAGCTTCTTATATGAAGAAGGGTGAAGACGTCGTCAAGGCAAACTGGGACGCCATCGACGCCGGAGCTACCGCTTTTGTAAAGATCGATGTTCCCGCAAAGTGGGCCGAGGCCGAAGACAAGGTCAAAGAGGTCAAGCTTTCCGGCAGACCCGAGCTTGTAAAGCAGGTTAAGGAGATTCTCAACCCCATCGACAAGATGGACGGCGATTCTCTCCCTGTTTCCACGTTTATGCCTCATGTTGACGGACAGTTCGAGCTGGGCGCCTCCGCATACGAAAAGCGCGGCGTAGCGGTTTCCGTTCCCGAGTGGAATGAAAAGACCTGTATCCAGTGCAACCAGTGCGCGTTTGTCTGCCCTCATGCCACCATCCGTCCTTACATGCTTACCGAAAAAGAAGCCGCTGACCTCAAGGGCGCGAAGATCGTTCCCGTCAAGGCCGGCAAGGGCAAAGACGTATATCAGTATACAATGACCGTATCTCCTCTGGATTGTATGGGATGCGGCGTCTGCGCTACCGTCTGCCCTACGAAGTCACTCACCATGGTTCCTCAGGAGAGCCAGCTCGACCAGCAGAAATACTTCGACAAAGCTGTCGCAAAGGTTGCGCCCAAGAAAGAAATCGAAGCCGCTACCGTCAAGGAAAGCCAGTTCATCAAGCCTCTGCTTGAGTTCTCCGGCTCCTGCGCAGGCTGCGCCGAGACCTCTTATGCCCGCCTGATTACCCAGCTTTTCGGTGACCGCATGTACATTTCCAATGCTACAGGCTGTTCATCTATCTGGGGCAACCCCGGCGCCACCTCGCCTTTCACCACGAACGCCGAGGGTCACGGCCCCGCATGGTGCAACTCCCTCTTTGAAGATAACGCCGAGCACGGCTTCGGCATGTGGGTAGCTCAGGATACCATCCGCGAGAACACCGCTGCCCTCATCAGAGAAGTTGCCGAAAAGACCGACAATGCGGAACGCAAGGCCGCCTGTGAGAAATGGCTCGACACCATGTATGACGGTGACGCAAACCAGCAGGCCACAAAAGACCTCATTGCGAACCTCGAAAAGAACGTCTGCTGCGACACGGTTGCTCAGATCCTTGCCAATAAGGATTATCTGAACAAGAAATCCGTCTGGATCTTCGGCGGCGACGGCTGGGCATATGACATCGGCTTCGGCGGCGTTGACCACGTGCTCGCCTCCAACAAGGACGTAAACATCTTCGTATTCGATACCGAAGTTTACTCCAATACCGGCGGACAGGCTTCAAAGGCCTCCAATATCGGACAGGTCGCTCAGTTCGCGGCAGCCGGCAAGGAAGTCAAGAAAAAGAGCCTCGCCGAGATCGCTATGAGC
>JAFTAU010000053.1 GCA_017455435.1 Lachnospiraceae bacterium
GCAGACGGGCTGCTGCGCCTTCTCCCATTGTAACAAGTCAAACGGTGTCAAGGTCAGGTAGTATTGCCTTCGGAAATCTCCACCTTACCCTTGACACCGTAAAGCTTCAAGAAAGTGTAACCTATCATTGACGCCCGTACAGGCGATTTGCCCTAAGGAGCCGTCTGCGCCTTGATTTTCAGCCGCTTTTGAGGTAAACTGTTGACTTAACGAATCCATAACGCGAACGGAGAAAAGTCATGGCAAAAGAACTCGCAAAGACGTACGATCCCAAAGCAATCGAAGACAAATTGTATACCAGATGGCTTGAAAAAGGCTATTTTCACGCAGAAGTGAATCCCGTCAAAAAGCCTTACACAATAGTTATGCCGCCGCCCAACATCACCGGCCAGCTTCATATGGGGCATGCGCTTGACAATACCATGCAGGATATTCTCATCAGATTCAAGAGGATGCAGGGCTTTGAGGCGCTCTGGCTGCCCGGCACGGATCACGCGTCCATAGCCACCGAGGCGAAGGTGGTGGAGGCCATGCGTCAGGAGGGCATCACAAAGGAAATGCTCGGCAGAGACGGCTTCCTTAAGAGAGCCTGGGACTGGCGTGAAAAATACGGAAAACGCATCGTCAGCCAGCTGAAAAAACTCGGCTCGAGCTGCGATTGGGAGCGCGAGCGCTTTACCATGGACGAGGGCTGCTCCGAAGCCGTAAAGCACGTTTTCGTCAATCTTTACAATAAGGGCCTCATTTACCGCGGAAACCGCATGGTAAACTGGTGCCCCAAGTGCAATACTTCCATCTCTGACGCCGAGGTTGAATACGAAGAAAAAGAAGCCGCATTTTATCACATCCTTTACCCCGTAAAGGAGACCGGCGAAAAGCTCGAGCTGGCCACCACGCGCCCCGAGACGATGTTCGGCGATACCGCAGTGGCGATAAACAGCGAAGACCCCAGATATGCGCATCTGCACGGATGCCATGTCATTCTTCCCATAGTCAATAAAGAAATCCCCATCGTCTGCGACGAGCACGCCGATATGGAAAAGGGCACCGGCGTGGTTAAGATTACCCCCGCGCACGACCCGAACGACTTTGAGGTCGGAAACAGGCACAATCTCCCCAGAGTTCGCGTACTTACTTATGACGGGCATATGACCGGAGCGGCTGAGGCTGCCGGGGCAAAAGAACTCATCGAGAGCGGCAGAGCCGCCGAGGGAGAACCCGAGGTTCTGGACTGCGGAAAATACGCCGGCATGACTGCGCTCGAAGCCAGAGCCGCCGTTGTGGAGGAGTTAAAGGAACTCGGCCTGCTCAAATCCATCGAGCCTCTCACCCACGACGTAGGCACCTGCTATCGCTGCCACACCACCATCGAGCCGATGATTTCAAAGCAGTGGTTCGTCAAAATGAAACCGCTTGCCGAGCCGGCCATAAAGGCCGTCGAGGACGGCACGATCAAATACGTTCCGGATCGCTTCAAAAACGCCTACCTTAACTGGATGTACGGCACGCGTGATTGGTGTATCAGCCGGCAGCTCTGGTGGGGACATCAGATTCCGGCGTGGTACTGCAACGACTGCGGAGAAGTGGTTGTTTCAAAAGAAGAGCCTCATACCTGCCCGAAGTGCGGCTCGCAAAACCTCGCCCGCGACCCCGATACGCTCGATACCTGGTTTTCCAGTGCGCTCTGGCCGTTTTCCACGCTGGGATGGCCGCAGGAGACCGAGGAATTAAAATATTTCTACCCTACAAACACGCTTGTTACCGGCTACGACATCATCGGATTCTGGGTCAGCCGTATGATTTTCTCGGGGCTTGCGTATACCGGCAAGGCTCCGTTTGACACCGTTTTTATCCACGGTATCGTCCGCGACAGTCAGGGCCGCAAGATGAGCAAATCCCTCGGAAACGGCATTGACCCGCTAGAGGTTGTCGAAAAATACGGCGCCGACGCTCTCAGAATGATGCTGATGACAGGCAACGCGCCCGGAAACGACATGCGCTTTTTCTGGGAAAAAGTCGAAGCCTGCCGTAACTTTGCGAACAAGGTCTGGAACGCGTCCAGATTTATCATGATGAATTCCGAAGGCGTGGACACCTCGGCGGTCACTGAAGCCGATCTCGAAGATGCCGACAAATGGATCATCAGCCTGTGCAACCGCCTCGTCCGCGACGTCACCGACAATATGGAAAAATTCGAACTGGGCATTGCCCTCCAGAAGATTTACGACTTTGTCTGGGAGGAATTTTGCGACTGGTACATCGAGATGGTAAAACCCAGATTCCGCAGCGAAAATGCGGCTTCTAAGGCCGCTGCCATCCGCACGCTCAACACCGTTCTGATAAAAGCGCTCAAGCTTCTTCATCCTTATATGCCTTTCATCACTGAGGAGATTTTCTGCAATCTTCAGGACGAAGAGGAGACAATAATGCTGTCGGCGTGGCCGGTATGTTCGGACGCGGACAATGATCCCGAGTTTGAGGAAAAGACAGAGCTCATCAAGGAAGCCGTCCGCAAGATCAGAGAGCTGCGTCTCTCCATGAACGTTCCGCCTTCAAAAAAGGCGCACGTATTTGTGGTTCCCGCCGACAAAGAAACTGGTTTGGCGTTTGCCGGTGGTGAGGCGTATTTCGTTTCACTGGCTTCCGCCGCGGGCGTCACGGTCTGTGAAAATGCCGACGCTTTTTCCGATTCCTCCGTGTCGGCCGTTATTTCAAAGGCAACCGTCTATCTTCCTCTTGATGAACTGGTGGACACCGAAAAAGAAAAAGAGCGCCTCGGCAAAGAGCTTGCCCGCCTCGAAGGCGAGATAAAGCGCAGCACGGGAATGCTTTCAAACGAAAGATTTGTCTCAAAAGCCCCTGCCGCAAAGGTTCAGGAAGAAAAAGAGAAACTCGCCAAATACGAGGAAATGCTCGCCAGAGTAAAGGAACAGCTCGCCAAACTATGAAAAGATTTATATCGTGGAACGTAAACGGGCTCCGCGCCTGTATGGGAAAGGGCTTTGCAGATTTTTTTAATGAAATCGACGCAGACATTTTCGCCATTCAGGAGAGCAAGCTTCAGGAGGGGCAGATAGATTTCGCTCCCGCCGGATATCATTGCTACTGGAATTACGCGGAGAAAAAAGGTTATTCCGGAACGGCTGTGTTTTCAAAAGAAGAGCCGCTCTCGGTTTCGTACGGTATCGGCGCCGCGGAGCACGATCACGAGGGGCGCGTTATTACGCTTGAATTTCCCGATTATTATTTTCTGACCTGCTACACGCCGAATTCGCAGGACGGGCTCAAACGCCTTTCCTACCGTATGGAATGGGAAGACGCTTTTCTGGCGTATCTCAAAAAGCTTGAGGAGAAAAAGCCCGTTATTTTCTGCGGGGATCTGAATGTGGCGCATAATGATATTGACCTTAAAAATCCAAAGACAAATCATCAGAACGCCGGATTTACGGACGAGGAGCGAGGGAAGTTTTCATCTCTCCTTGACGCCGGGTTCATCGATACATTCAGGTTTTTCTATCCCGAAGAAATCGTTTATTCCTGGTGGTCCTACAGATTCCACGCCAGAGAAAACAATTCCGGGTGGCGCATTGATTATTTTATAACCTCGGATGCGCTTAAGGACCGGCTGAACGACGCACGTATTCATACGCAGGTTTTCGGCTCCGACCACTGTCCCGTCGAACTGACCATAAAATGAACAAACTCAGAATTCTTCTCAACAAAAGGCCCGCCGTAGGACTGTCGAACTCCTCGATAAAAGTTCTTGCGGCTTTTTTTATGCTGCTGGATCACGCGGGCATAATGCTCTTTTCTGACAAACCGGAAATTTACTGGCCGCTGCGAATCGCCGGCCGCGTATCATTCCCCATGTTCGCCTTTCTGGCGGCAGAGGGCATATTTTACTCCCGCAATCGCGCGCTGTACGCGATGCGGCTTCTGCTTTTTGCATTTATAACCGAGATACCCTACAATATGGCCATTTGGAACAGGTTTTTCGCCTTCGGAAACTGCAACGTCCTTTTTACATTGTTCTTCGCCGTCGCGCCGTTTGCAATAAAAGATCTGATAAAAAACAAAAAGATTTCGACGGCTGCTTTCATTGTCTCCATGCCTGTCTTTTGCCTGACGGCGGTAATATTCGGCGCAGACTACGATTTCAGAGGAGTTCTGATCGTCTGGCTGTTTTATTTCCTGCGAGAAATCAGGCTGGCTTCTTTTGCGGCCGTGGGCATCTTCGCGCTTTTCGTCTGGTTCGGAAACGTGCAGATGTATTCCGTTCTAGCTCTTCCCGTACTTGCCCTTACGGACGGCCGGAAGGGCTGGATAAAAAAACCGTGGCAGAAGATGATTTTCTACGCATTCTACCCCGCGCACTTCGTCCTGCTCCACTTCGCCGGTCTGCTGTGGTGAGATAATCCAGGCAGCTCAAACACGCAGTGCATCAGATATAATCAGTGCTACATCTTATTTGTTTTTATACTTGAATCAAACCGCTTCCCGTGGTATTTAATTCAAAACATTTTAATTAAAACCAGTTTAAATTAAATCGATTTAAATAAAATCAATTTAAATAAAAAAACACTTAAGCACAATCTGACACGTCATAAGTTGTTCATACATCTATTTTTCTTGTTTCCCTCCATTGAATAATAATCCAAAAAGTGGTAAAATCTTTTGGAAAAGAAGGACAGGTTTCTGCGCTTGCGACGCAGAAGCTTATGTTTTATTGTTTTTTGACTTTGAATCAGAAAAGGAGCTCGGATATATGAGCCTTGTTACAAAGATATTCGGAACACAGAGCGAAAAAGAGATCAAGCGCATTATGCCGCTTGTAGAAAAGATAGAAGCGCTTCGCCCGCAGATGAAGGCACTCAGCGACGAGCAGCTGAGGGCGCTGACTCCTGCGTTCAAAGAGCGTCTGTCGAAGGGCGAGAGCCTCGACGATATTCTCCCTGAGGCTTTTGCCGCTGTCAGAGAGGCTGCGGTCAGAACCCTCGGCATGGAGCACTACCGCGTTCAGCTGATTGGCGGAATCATTCTTCATCAGGGCCGCATCGCCGAGATGCGTACCGGTGAAGGAAAAACCCTGGTGGCTACGCTCCCCGCGTACCTCAACGCCCTCGAGGGCAAGGGCGTGCACATCGTTACCGTAAACGACTATCTGGCAAAGCGTGACGCGGAGTGGATGGGACAGATTCACGAGTTCCTCGGCCTGAGGGTCGGTGTGGTACTCAATTCCATGGAGCCCTCCGAGCGTCAGGAAGCCTACGGCTGCGACATCACCTACGTTACGAACAACGAGCTCGGATTTGATTACCTTCGTGACAATATGGTCATTTACAAAGAAAAAATGGTTCTGCGCGATTTGCATTATGCCATCGTAGACGAGGTGGACTCCGTCCTTATCGACGAAGCCAGAACTCCCCTTATCATATCCGGTCAGGGCAGCAAATCCACAAAGCTCTACGAGACCTGCGATTACCTTGCCGGCCGTCTGAAACGCGGCGAGGAAAAAGAACTCTCAAAGATGGACCTCATCATGAAAGAGGAACAGAGCGAGACCGGGGATTTCATCGTCAACGAAAAAGAAAAGCAGGTGCACCTTACCGATGAGGGCGTCAAAAAAGTCGAAGCATATTTCCAGATTGAAAACCTCGCCGATCCGGAGAATCTCGAAATTCAGCATTGCATGATAATGGCTCTCCGCGCCAATTATCTCATGTTCAGGGACAAAAACTACGTCGTAAAGGACGACCAGGTTCTGATAGTTGACGAATTCACCGGCCGCATTATGCCCGGCAGACGTTATTCCGACGGCCTGCATCAGGCAATAGAAGCCAAAGAGCACGTAAAGGTAAAGCGCGAGAGCAAGACCCTCGCCACCATCACTTTCCAGAACTTCTTCAACAAATTCAAGAAAAAAGCCGGCATGACCGGTACTGCCATGACGGAAGAAAAAGAATTCCGCGATATCTACGGCATGGACGTCATCGAGATACCTACCAACAAGCCCGTTATCAGGGTGGATCATAACGATGCCGTCTACAAGACCCGCAAGGAAAAACTGCATGCCGTTGTCGAGGACATCATAGAATCCCACAAAAAAGGACAGCCGGTTCTGGTTGGCACCATTACCATAGAGGCCTCCGAAGAGCTTTCCGCCCTGCTCAAAAAACGCGGCATCAGGCACAACGTACTAAACGCCAAGTTCCATGAGATGGAAGCTGAGATAGTGGCAGACGCCGGTCTTCACGGAGCCGTCACCATCGCCACCAACATGGCCGGCCGCGGAACCGATATAAAGCTTGACGAAGAATCAAAAGCTGCCGGAGGACTAAAGATTATCGGCACAGAGCGTCACGAGGCCCGCCGCATAGACAATCAGCTCCGCGGACGTTCAGGTCGTCAGGGAGATCCCGGCGAATCAAAGTTTTATATCTCGCTCGAAGACGATCTTATGCGCCTGTTCGGCGGAGACCGCATGCTGGCTACATTCAACGCGCTGCGCGTTCCGGACAACGAAGAAATCCAGCATAAGATGCTTTCAAACGCCATAGAGCGCGCGCAAAAGAGAATCGAAGGCAACAACTTCGGTATCCGTAAGAACCTGCTCGAATATGACCGCGTAAATAACGAACAGAGAGAGATAATCTATTCCGACCGCCGCAGAGTTCTCGATGGCGAGAATATGCGCGGAGTCATTATCAATATGATAAAAGGCGATTGCGCCGCCGCCACCGCCGCTTTCATTCACGGCGACAACAAAGATGAATGGAAGCTCTCCGAATTCAACGCGGCGCTTTGCGAAATTATCCCCATTGCTCCCATTACTGCAGAGGATATTTCTGAGCGCGGCTTCGGCATGGAAGAATTGACCGCGCTCGCCACCGAAAGAGCGGTTGAATTCTACGAAAAGAAAGAAAAGGAATACCCCAACGAAGAAAGCATCCGCGAGATAGAGCGCGTCGTGCTCCTGCGTACCATCGACAAGCACTGGATGAATCATATCGACGATATGGATCAGCTCCGTCAGGGCATAGGCCTTTACTCGCTTGCCCAGCAGGATCCGGTGGTGGAGTACCGCCGCCAGGGATTTGACCTGTTCGATGAGATGACGGCCGGCATCCAGGAAGAGACGGTAAAAGTGCTCACTCACTTGCGCCTTGAGCAGCGCGTTGAGAGAGAACAGGTCGCAAAGGTCACCGGAACAAACAAGGACGACACCCTCGCCGCCGCTCCAAAGCGCCGCGAGAGCGAAAAAGTATACCCCAATTCCCCCTGCCCCTGCGGCTCGGGCAAGAAATACAAATATTGTCACGGAAGGAACAAATAATTGGTAGAACTGGATCAATACAAATCAATTCTTTCAGAGAAAAAAGCGCCTCTTAAAGAGGTGATAGAGTCGCTCGGCCTCGAAGGAAAGAAAAACAGGATTATGGAGCTCGAAAAGACAATGGAAGAGCCCACCTTCTGGGACGACGCGGAAAAATCCGGAAAGGCCATGCAGGAGCTCAAAAATCTAAAGGACACCGTTGAGACCTGCGAAAGGCTCCGCACCACCTACGAGGACATCGAGACTCTGATAGAAATGGCATACGAGGAAGAAGACGCAGCGCTTGCCGCGGAGATTGGCGACGAGCTGGAAGCTTTTTCGGCTCAGCTCGAAAACATCCGCATCAGCACGCTTTTGTCAGGCGAATACGACAAAGACAACGCCATTCTCTCGCTCCACGCCGGAGCCGGCGGCACAGAGGCCTGCGACTGGGCGTCCATGCTGTACCGCATGTTCACGCGCTGGGCAGAGAAAAAGGGCTTTACCATGGAGGTCCTGGACTATCTCGACGGTGAAGAGGCCGGCATCAAATCCGTCACGGTTCAGATAAACGGACTCAATGCCTACGGCCTGCTCAAATCCGAAAAGGGCGTTCACAGGCTGGTTCGCATTTCGCCGTTCAATGCCGCCGGAAAGCGTCAGACATCCTTCGTTTCCTGCGACGTTATGCCAGACATAGAAGAAGATATCGACATAGAAATAAAGGACGAGGATATCCGCATAGACACTTATCGCAGCAGCGGCGCCGGCGGACAGCACATCAACAAGACCTCGTCCGCCATCCGTATCACGCATTTCCCTTCCGGAATCGTGGTTCAGTGCCAGAACGAGCGCTCACAGTTCCAGAACAAGGACAAGGCCATGCAGATGCTGAAGGCAAAGCTGTATCTGCTAAAGCAGCAGGAGCAGATGGAAAAGGCGTCCGGCATCCGCGGCGAGTTCACGGACATCGCGTGGGGAAATCAGATACGCAGCTACGTCCTGCAGCCCTATACCATGGTAAAGGACACCAGAACCGACGTCGAAACGGCAAATGTAGACTCCGTTCTGGACGGAAATATAGATTTGTTTATTAATGGCTATCTCAAGTGGATCAGCCTTAAAAAATAAGGGGTTTGTATGAAATACATCGCAATTATGGGTCTCGGAACCATCGGCAGAGGTGTTTATGATCTGTTAAAAGAAAATCGCCGCGAAATTGCCGAACGGCTCGGAGAGGAGATTTTTGTCAAAAGGATTCTTGACCTTCGGGATTTTCCGGAGGAAGAAATTCAGAGACTGGTAACGCACGACGTCGCGGATATTATAGAAGATCCCGAAATCAGTGTTGTAGTGGAAACCATGGGAGGCGTAGAGCCGGCGTTTTCTTTTGAAATAAAAGCTTTAAATGCCGGAAAGCATGTCTGCACCTCAAACAAGGAATTAGTGGAAAACAAGGGCCCGGAGCTTTTCGCGGCTGCACGTGAAAACAAAGTGAACTTTTTCTTCGAGGCGAGCGTAGGAGGTGGTATACCGATAATCAGAGCGCTGACAGGCTCGCTGACCGCAGAGCGCGTAGGCAGGGTCAGCGGTATTCTAAACGGAACCACCAATTACATCCTTTCCTCAATGACAAACGAGGGCGGCACTTACGAAGAAGCACTTAACAAAGCCATGCAGCTCGGCTATGCCGAAAGGAATCCGGCGGCTGATGTTGAGGGCTTTGACGCCGGCAGAAAACTGGCCATACTGGCCTCCATCATCACCGGCAGGAGAGTTTGCTTCGGGGAGATCTCCACAGAGGGAATAACCGGCATTACGCGAGAGGACATTCGCTACTCAAAAGAACTCGGTTACAGCATTAAACTCATCGCGGAAGCGTCATTTGAAGACGGCGCCGTAACGGCGCTTGTGGCTCCGCGCATGGTCAGACCGGAGAGCGCGCTTCACCCCATAAACGGTGTGCAAAACGGCATTGTAGTATGTGGAAACATGGTCGGAAAGGTTTTGTTTTCCGGTGAAGGCGCCGGCGCGTACGCAACTGCCAGCGCGGTATCGGCCGACGTCATAGAGGCGCTCAGGCGCTGCACTGAAACGGTTTATTCCGGATGGAGTTCCGAAAAAGCTGATATCAGGGATGTTTCCGGCTCCCGTTACAGATACTTTGTCAGAGCGGTCGGATATAATCAGGAAGATTATGACAACGCCCTGAGTATTTTCGGCGGCGGAAGCATAATAAACGCGCATATTCAGGCAGAATTCGGTCTTGTTACGCCTGAAATGACCGAAGAGGAATTTCACAAAAAATCAGGCGAGCTAATCGGTTTTATAAAAAGTATCAGAATAAAATAAAAGGAAGGCAAAAAAATGCTGATAGTAAAAAAATTCGGCGGCAGTTCAGTCGCTGACAACGAAAAGGTCATGAATGTCGCAAGACGCTGCATTGAAGACTACCAGGAAGGCCACAAGGTCGTAGTGGTGCTTTCCGCACAGGGCAAGACCACGGACGCCCTCATTAATCAGGCGAAAAGCATTAATCCAAACCCCTCTCCCAGAGAACTTGATATGCTTCTGGTCACCGGAGAACAGATATCCGTCGCCATAATGGCCATGGCAATGCAGTCTCTCGGCGTTCCCGCCATTTCACTGAACGCGTTTCAGGCCAAGATGAGAACCACTTCCACTTACGGAAAGGCTCTTTTCAAGCGCATTGACAAAGAAAGAATCAACAATGAGCTGGATTCCGGAAAAATAGTTATCGTGACCGGATTCCAGGGCGTCAACAAGTTTGATGATTTCACCACTCTCGGACGCGGCGGTTCCGATACCACGGCGGTGGCTCTCGCAGCCGCGCTTCATGCCGACGCCTGCGAGATTTACACAGACGTGGACGGCGTATTCACTGCCGATCCCAGAGTCGTGCCGAACGCCAGAAAACTCAACGAAATCACTTACGACGAGATGCTCGAACTGGCGTCACTCGGCGCCAAAGTCCTCCACAACAGATCTGTGGAGCTTGCAAAACATTACGGAGTGCCTATCATCGTGCGCTCCAGCTTAAACAGAGAAGAAGGAACAATAGTAAAGGAGAAAACTGCTATGATGGAAGGTGTCGTTGTCAGCGGAGTCGCCGCCGACAAGAATGTTGCTCAGGTTTCACTGCTTGAGGTCAAGGACGAGCCCGGAATGGCTTTCAAGATTTTCAGAGCTCTTGCCGCGAAAAAGATTGACGTGGATATTATTCTTCAATCCATAGGCAGAGAAGGCACAAAGGACATCCTGTTTACCGTGGCCAGATCCAATTTGGCGGAGGCGGTTGAGATTCTCGAAGGTCTGAAGGACTCCCTCGGAATCAAAAAGATCGTTACCGACGACAAGATTGCAAAGGTCTCGCTCGTGGGCGCCGGACTCCGCACTCACGCGGGCGCTGCCGCTCAGATGTTCGAGGTATTCTACAATGCCGGCATCAATATGAAGATGATCCATACGTCAGAGATTCGCATTTCCGTCATTATTGACGAAGCGTACGCGGACCGCGCCACAAGAGCGGTTCATGACGCGTTCATAAACTGACAAATGGAATATTCCGGGTGCCTTTTCAGAAAACTCACGGGGCTTTACTGCCCCGGCTGCGGAGGTCAGAGGGCGTTTCGCGCGCTTTTTGTTTTCGGAGACCCGATAAGGAGTTTTCTGATTCACCCGGTTGTTTTGTACAGCGTCGTAGTTTTCGCGATTTATTTTATCAGCGTTTCGGTTCATTTTATTTCACGTCGCAGGATTGCGATACTGCGGTTTGAACCGGCCCTTGTCTGGATTGCCCTGGCGATAGTTTTGATAAACTGGGTTGTTAAAAATATTTTTATCTTGAACGGTATTGATATCCTCAGGATAATAACCCCGGTCAGATATATAGTTTAGCTTTTTTGAGAGAGGGTATTTATGAGCGTTTTTTTCATCTACACGGCTCCCGCTCTGGCGGTTTTAGCGTTGGTTTTTGCATTTTTCAAAATTCTCGCGGTGACGAAAAAACCCGCAGGTAATGAGCGAATGCGCGAAATCGCTTCCGCGATAAATGACGGAGCAAAAGCATTTCTTTTTGCCGAATACAAGATTCTCATATTCTTTGTAACGGCTCTTTTTATAGCTATCGGTTTTGGAATTGGCTGGATAACCGCTCTATGTTATCTGACCGGCTCTTTTTTCTCGGTTGTTGCCGGCTATATCGGAATGAACACGGCCACAAAGGCCAATGTCCGTACGGCCGCCGCCGCAAAGGACAGTGGTATGAATGCCGCTCTTTCGGTGGCTTTTTCCGGCGGCAGCGTAATGGGTATGTGCGTGGTAGGCCTCGGCCTTTTGGGCTGCGGCCTCATTTATATGCTGGTTAAGCTCGGAGCGATTTCATCGGCGGAATCCGGAAATGTTCTTTTTGGTTTCAGCCTCGGCGCTTCCTCAATTGCTCTTTTTGCCCGTGTGGGCGGCGGTATTTACACAAAGGCTGCCGACGTGGGCGCAGATCTTGTGGGCAAGGTCGAAAAAGGTATTCCCGAGGATGATCCCCGCAACCCCGCCGTTATTGCAGATAATGTAGGCGACAATGTCGGAGACGTTGCCGGAATGGGCGCGGATTTGTTTGAGTCATACGTCGGCGCAATTGTTTCCGCGATTACACTCGGTCTGACCACAGCAGGATACTACGGTGCGATATTCCCACTGCTTATTGCAGCCGGCGGAATACTCGCATCCATCGTGGCCACCTTCTTTGTCAGGAACGGCAGGAAATCCAATCCTCATACTGCCTTAAAGATAGGTTCTTACACATCGGCTGTGCTTGTCGCCGGAGGTTCGCTGTATGTCTGCTGGGAGCTTTTCGGCAATTTCTATGGTGCCGTGGCTATTATCTCCGGTATCGTGGTAGGGACGCTGATAGGTCTTGTCACGGAGATTTTCACCTCTGAAGATTACAAGTCTGTTAAAAAAATTGCCAAGGAATCTGAGACGGGCTCCGCTACCACCATTATTTCCGGCGTGGCCGTGGGAATGATGTCCACAGCTGTCCCGATTATTCTTATATGTATCGGTATTTTTGTTTCGTATTACTTCGCCGGTCTTTACGGAATAGCTCTGGCTGCGGTCGGCATGCTCTCCACTACCGGTATCACGGTGGCTGTTGACGCCTATGGCCCTATTGCCGATAACGCCGGCGGCATTGCCGAAATGTCCGGCCTTGATGACAGCGTCCGTGAAATCACCGACAAGCTCGATTCTGTCGGCAATACCACAGCCGCCATGGGCAAGGGCTTTGCCATCGGTTCGGCCGCGCTTACGGCGCTTGCGCTGTTTGTTTCCTATGCACACGCTGTAGGTCTGGAAACTGCCGGCTTTAATATTCTTTCTACAAAGGTTACTATCGGACTGCTGCTCGGCGGTATGCTGCCTTTTGTTTTCTCGGCGCTTACTATGGATTCTGTTTCCAAGGCGGCCAACAAGATGATAGAAGAGGTTCGCCGTCAGTTTAAAAACATCCCCGGTCTGATGGAGGGAAAGGCAAAGCCCGATTACAAAAAGTGCGTTGCCATCTCAACCGGAGCCGCTCTTCATGAAATGATTATTCCGGGGCTTCTTGCGGTGCTCGCGCCTATCGCAGTAGGAGTGCTGCTCGGCGCAGAGGCTCTCGGCGGCCTGCTCGCAGGTTCGCTTGTCACGGGCGTTCTGCTTGCCATTTTCATGAGCAATTCCGGCGGCGCCTGGGATAATGCAAAGAAATACATCGAAGAGGGCAATCACGGCGGAAAGGGCAGCGATGCCCACAAAGCTGCCGTTGTAGGCGATACCGTAGGCGATCCGTTCAAAGACACCTCCGGTCCGTCCATCAACATCCTCATAAAGCTGATGGCCATTGTATCACTCGTTTTCGCCTCGCTGTTTACTGCAGGTGGTCTGCTGTAAAACAGACGCCACCGGAGATATCATTTTTAAAGCCGCCCATTCGGGTGGCTTTTTTTGCCAAAAATCGCTTGATTGCCCGCATCTTTTTAAACACCGGTAGTCCGTAGAGAAGAATCCATCGATTAGACTACCGTCGGGGGCGTGACGGGTAGACGGTTAACGCTGCCGCTCAGGCGCCTTCGTGCTCTCTGAACTGCAGCGAGTACAGCTCTTTATATGTGCCGCCTTTGGCGATAAGCTCCTCGTGAGTGCCGCGCTCGGTGACGCGCCCGTTTTCGACTACGGCTATCTCGTCCGCGCTGCGGATAGTAGAGAGCCTGTGCGCCACCACCAGAGTGGTACGTCCCTTGCAGAGCTCATCCAGAGCCTGCTGAATAAATATCTCCGTAGTGTTGTCCAGCGCGCTCGTGGCCTCGTCCAGCACCAGAATGGCGGGATTCTTCAAAAAGACTCTGGCTATGGACAGCCTCTGTTTTTGCCCACCCGAAAGTTTTACGCCGCGTTCCCCGATTTCCGTGTCGTAGCCGTCCGGGAGCGACATAATATACTCATGAATATTAGCCTTGATAGCCGCCTCGACTATTTCTTCATTTGTGGCGTCCGGCCGTCCGTACAGGATATTGTCACGCACGCTGCCTCCGAACAGGAAGACGTCCTGCTGAACGATACCGATACTGCGGCGTATTGACTCCATCGTAAGAGTCCGGATATCGTGTCCGTCAATACAGATAGTACCCTCGCCCTCGGCCTGCTGATAAAATCTCGGCAGGAGATGACATATCGTGGTCTTGCCACCGCCGGACGGCCCCACCAGCGCCAGCTTTTGACCTTTCTCAATATGAAGATTGATATCATGCAGCACTTCTTTTGAAGCTCCGTAAGAATAGCTGACGTTAATAAAATCAATGACGCCTTCGACATTTTCAAGAGCGACCGCGTCAGGAGCGTCCTGCTCCGCCGCTTCGTCCATTATCTCGACAAACCGTTTAAAGCCGCTGGCTCCGTTCTGAAACTGCTCCGTAAAATTGATAAGAGTGGTTATGGGAGTGATAAACAGGTTAACCGAAACGATAAAAGTAGAATAATCGCCGAACGATATCTGTTCGTTATACAAAAACAGACCGCCCGCTATCAGCACGATAACATTAAAAACATCGGTGATGAACTGCGTAGTTGAAAAGAATCTGGCCATGGCCCTATATACCTTGCGGTTTGCTTTTACAAACAGGCCGTCGCTGTCCGCGAATTTGTGCATCTCCGCGTCGCTGTTGGTGTAGGCTTTGGTCACTCGGATGCCGGTTATGCTGCTTTCTATATTTGCGTTGATTATCGCGTTGCTGCCGCGGCGTTCGTCAAATGCCTCGCGCAGCCGTCGGCGCAGATGAACCGAAACAAAGAACAAAACCGGCACGCACGCGAAAATTATCAGCGTCAGAAATACGTTGATGGTCATCAGATAAATAAAGGAAAGGATGATCATCACCGAACTGATCAGGATGTTCTCGGGGCCGTGGTGTGCCAGCTCCGCCACTTCAAAGAGGTCGCTGGTGATGCGGGTCATGATTTTTCCTGTTTCGTGGTTGTCAAAAAAACTGAACGGAAGCTTTTGCAGATGGAAAAAGAGGTCGCGGCGCATGCGCGATTGCATGGCCACGCCTATCATATGTCCCTGATACTGAACAAAAAACCGCAGCATTCTGCGAGCAATATACATTACCAGGAGTATTACCCCGGAAATGATGATGGCGCGGTAGGATTTGTTTGGGATATAATCATTCAGCATTCTATTGGTCACAACGGGGTAAACCATACCGAGAATGGAAATAAAAAAGGAAGCCGACATATCAAGCGCCAGCATTTTTTTGTGAGGCTTATAATAACTGACAAATCGTTTCAGCATTTCGCTTTCCCTGAAATACAATCAATGTATTTACTGAGTTAACTATACTCTTTTTGAGGAGGGCATACAAGGCTTTTCTGAGAAAGATAAAGAAAGAAGTGCCCTATTATTCCTGCC
>JAFTAU010000001.1 GCA_017455435.1 Lachnospiraceae bacterium
AGACGGGCTGCTGCGCCTTCTCCCATTGTAACAAGTCAAACGGTGTCAAGGTCAGGTAGTATTGCCTTCGGAAATCTCCACCTTACCCTTGACACCGTAAAGCTTCAAGAAAGTGTAACCTATCATTGACGCCCGTACAATGTGTTTGAAAAGTTTTCGCCGGCACTTCTTGACACCGCACGCCTGATTGTGTTATAAATATCAGGCACTTAAAGGGGCATAGTTCAATGGCAGAACAGCGGTCTCCAAAACCGTCGATGTGAGTTCGACTCTTACTGCCCCTGTCAGAAAGTCCCGTTCCTGGGAACGGGATTTTTTTATGAGATTATGACGACGCGGGCCGCTGCAAATATGTGCAGTATTGTATTTTAGAAAGTGTTGGGTGAGATTATGCTTGATAAACTCAAAGAAAAGAACGACATAGAAATTTTCAGTGTCTTTGACCCTGAATTTGAATCTTACGGCAGGATTTTGGATCTCGATACACGGGAGATTATAGAGGCGGCGGAAAAATTTGATTTGCCTCAGAACGTGGCTTATATGCCGTCCACACCAGAATTTGAAGCCCTGCCCATAGCCGAGACGATAAAGAACGAGCTGTTTGGCACACTTCCTACCCAGATCGGATATTGTTACGGACACGCCACATTGTTAAACGCCACCGAGTGGCACACTTCGACCGAAGTGAATATCGCGGCAACCGACCTGGTCATAATTATCGGACATCGCTGGGATATCAAAGACGACAAAATAGATTCTTCAAAATTCAAAGGCTTCTTTGTACCTAAGGGAACAGCGGTAGAGGTTTATGCCACAACGCTTCATTACAGCCCGTGCCAGGTGAGCGACGCCGGTTTCCGTTGGGTTGTCGCGCTTCCCGAAGGCACGAACACAAAGATAGAGACAAATGTTTCAGACAATAAAATTACCGCGAAGAGCAAGTGGCTCCTTTCGCACGCCTATAATGAATAAGATATAAAAAACGGCGCTGTTGTAGGAATTACAGGGGTTAATTATAGAATCAATTATTGATAAGAGCGCGTAAAGTTTTATCTGATAAAAAGAGCTGCCGCAAAAAAATGCGGCAGCTCTGCTGTTTTATATGGCTATATTACTTATTTGCCCTGAGCGTTCAGGTCGTAGTCGATATAGCAGATGTGAGTCTCGATGAATTCGTCGAGACCGTGCTCTCCGTCGTCGCCGCCCAGACCGGACTGGCGCACGCCCTGATGGAAGCCCTGGAACGCCTCAAAGTGCTCGCGGTTTACATAGGTCTCACCGAAGTGGATCTCATTGAGCGCGCGCATTACGGTGTCGTAATCCGTGGTGTAGATAGAAGAGGTCAGGCCGTAAATGCAATCGTTTGCCTTTTCGATAGCCTCGTCGAGAGTCTTAAAAGTAGTGATAGGCAGAACCGGTCCGAAGATCTCTTCGCGCATAATACGCATATCGTGAGTGCAGCCGGTGATAACCGTGGGCTCATAGTAAAAGCCTTTGCCGTCAACGGTAGCCTTGTGTCCGCCGATTTCGATTTTCGCGCCTTCCGCTACCGCGCTCTTTACCAGTTCGTCAACATGCTCCTGCTGAGCCTTGTTGACCATCGGGCCCATATCGAACGTGCCGCCGAGACCGGGGCCGTAAGTGCATTTCGCGAAACGGGCAACAATCTTTTTGACAAACTCGTCATAAATGCCTTCCTGAACATAGATGCGTTCCGCGCAGTTGCAGGCCTGGCCGGTGTTGATAATGCGGGAATTGTAGACGTGCTCGATAGTCTCGTCCAGCTTGCAGTCGTTCATGACGATAACGGGAGCCTTTCCGCCGAGTTCCAGAGAAACCTTTGTGACGTTGTCGGCCGCGGTCTTCATAATCTTCTTGCCGGCTTCGGTACTGCCCGTCATGGAAACAAGCTGAACCTTCGGGTTCTTTGAAAGAGCGTCGCCCACTACGGCGCCGGAGCCCGTAACCACATTGATAACGCCCTTGGGAAGGGAGCTCTTTTCGACGAGTTTGGCGAATTCGTAGCAGCCGTTCGGGGAATCGCTGGAGGGCTTCAAAACGACGGTATCGCCTGCGATAAGAGCCGGAGCGACCTTGCGTCCGATAAGGAACAGCGGGAAGTTCCAGGGCATAATGCCGGCGACGACACCGATGGGCATCTTGTAGAGCAGGATGTTTTCATTGGGGCGGTCGGAAGGAATGATTTCGCCCTTGATGTGGCGGGCCATAGCCGCGAAATACTGGATGTAGTCGCCCAGCCAGCCGGCTTCGTCCATAGACTGCGCGAGGGGCTTGCCCATTTCTTCGGTATTGGTTCTGGCAAAAAGCTCTCTGTTTTCGCGAACCAGTCCGGCGAGCTCCATGAGATAATTAGCCCTTGTCATCGCGGGGAGCTTTCCCCATGATTTCTGAGCTTCATAAGCGGCGTCAACGGCCGCCGCGACATCCGCCTCGGTAGCCTTCGGAACACGGGAGATAACTTCTTCGGTTGCGGGATTGATAACGTCAATCATTTCTCTTGAACCGTTGGGAATAAATTCACCGTTGATAAACAGTTCGTAGGTCTTCATATTTTTTCCTCCTGTCAGATGATGTGATCAGGGCGGCGCGAAAAGCCGCTCTGCCCTTGATTCTTTGTTAAACAATTTAACATAAAAAGGACGGCGGCGCAACGCAGTGGAGTAAAATAATCTATGAATGATTATCATAACAGCAGTGGTTTTTTTAATGAAACCACCGATTATGAAGTTTTTATAAAGAGAAACAGCCGCGAGGGGAAATTTCTTTATTTTTTCTTATTAAATAAGGCATTGTAAAAAAAAGCAGGCTTTTTTATAATGTCATAAGGTTGCATTTGTATTTAAAAGAGGAAATAGTATGAACGAAAACGATAGAAAAGATAACAATGACGACAAGAAACGGCGCGGCTTTCTGAGCGTGGCGCTGCTTGTGATGGTGGGAATATTCCTGCTTGCCTTTTTGTCCAGAAACCTTTTTGTTACGGATGACGGTGAGCTGACCTACAACGAATTCCTCCAAAAGATAGAACAGACCGACGTCGAAAAAATCAAAGTGGTCGAGATTGACGAGAGCCACAACAAAATCACAATAGTGATCAGAGAAGGCGGTCTGGGAGGCACAGAGTACACCACCGGTATGGTGGGAGACGTGGAGCAGCTCCGCGAGATGCTGCTTTCAAAGGGCATTCCCGTAGAAGGAAAGGTCATAACGGAGACCAGCCCGCTGCTTTCATTGCTGATTTATCTGATTCCGTCGGCTGCAGTCATCATTTTCTTTACGATAATGATGCGCAAGAGCACGGGCGGCGGCGGAGGAATCTTCGGCGTCGGAAAGAACAACGCGAAGGTCTATATGCAAAAAGAGACTGGCGTGACGTTTGACGACGTCGCGGGTCAGGACGAGGCGGAAGATTCGCTGGTAGAGATAGTGGACTTTTTGCATAATCCCGGAAAGTATACGCAGATAGGCGCAAAGCTTCCAAAAGGCGCGCTGCTGGTGGGCCCTCCCGGAACCGGAAAAACCCTGCTGGCAAAGGCCGTCGCTGGCGAGGCAAAGGTTCCGTTTTTCTCGCTGGCGGGCTCGGATTTCGTCGAAATGTTTGTGGGCGTAGGCGCGTCCAGAGTCAGAGACTTGTTCAAAAACGCGCAGGAAAAAGCGCCCTGCATTATATTTATTGATGAAATAGACGCGATAGGAAAGAGCCGCGACACCAGATTCGGCGGAAACGACGAGCGGGAACAGACGCTGAACGCGCTGCTGGCTGAGATGGATGGTTTTGATTCCAGCAAGGGCGTGTTTATTCTGGCGGCGACGAACAGGCCGGAGGTTCTGGACCCTGCACTTTGCCGCCCCGGCAGGCTGGACAGGCGTATTATTGTTGACAAGCCTGATTTGAAGGGAAGGCTGGCCGTCCTGAAGGTCCATTCAAAGGAAGTCCGCATGGACGAAACGGTGGATCTGGACGAAATAGCAATGGCCACAGCCGGCGCCGTGGGTTCGGACCTCGCCAACATGATAAACGAAGCGGCTATCCTGGCGGCGAAAAACGGCAGGAAAGCGGTTTCGCAGGCGGACCTGTTTGAATCCGTAGAAGTGGTCATCGCCGGCAAAGAAAAGAAAGACCGCGTCATGAACGACAAAGAAAAGAAGATGGTAGCCTATCACGAGGTGGGTCACGCGCTGGCTGCCGCGCTCCAGAAAAACACGGAGCCCATCCAGAAAATCACCATCGTGCCGCGCACCATGGGCACGCTCGGCTACGTGATGCAGACGCCGGAAGAGGAAAAATTCCTTATGACCAAGGCCGAAATGGAAGAGGAACTGATTACTCTGCTGGCCGGACGCGCCACGGAGGAGCTGTACTTTGACTCGGTTTCCACCGGTGCATCCAACGACATCGAAAAGGCCACGAAGCTCGCCAGAAACATGATTACCAGATACGGAATGAGCGAGGAATTCGGACTGATGAGTCTCGAAAACGTGGAGAGCATGTACCTGACCGGCCACACCACGCTGAACTGCGCGGACAAGACTGCTGCCGAGGTGGACGACGCCGTAAAAGCAAAGCTCAAAGAAGCTTATGTAAAGTCAAAAGAAATCATCGGCGCGAACCGCGAAGCGATGGACAGAATCGCCGCTTACCTGCTTCAGAAAGAGACTATTACCGGCAAAGAATTTATGACTATTCTGAAGGAAGTCAAGGGCGAGCCGGAGGACGCGGCGCCGGAGACGGAAACGCAAGATGCCGGGAACATTTAATATCAGCGAAGAATTAAAAAAACTGCCCGACAAGCCGGGCGTGTACATAATGCACGATGCGGATGACGCCGTACTGTACGTCGGAAAGGCCGTTGTGCTCAAAAACAGAGTGAGACAGTATTTTCAGGCGGGCTATAAACGCTCCCCGAAGATAGAGAAGATGGTCTCGCACATCGCCCGGTTTGAATATATTGTTACGGATTCGGAGACGGAAGCGCTCGTCCTGGAGTGCAATCTCATAAAAGAGTACCGTCCGCCGTACAATACCATGCTTACGGATGACAAGGCATACCCTTTCATCCGTATTTCTGTTTCGGAGGAATATCCGCGGATATTCCTGGCGCACAAACTGAAACGTGACGGGGCGAAATATTTCGGACCCTATACCAGCCGCGGTGCGGTAAAGGATGCGATAAAGCTGACGCAGAGGCTGTATCACGTACGCTCGTGCGGCAGGCGCCTGCCGCAGGATATAGGAAAAGCGCGCCCGTGCCTGAATTATCACCTGGGGCTGTGCAAGGCTCCGTGCCAGGGATATATCTCGCAGGAAGAGTATGCGCAGTCAATCAAAAAGGCGCTGGATTTTCTGAACGGAAATTATGCGCCGGTGCGCCGCGAGGCAAAGGAAAAAATGCTGGAAGCCTCGGAAAAGCTGGATTTTGAGGGCGCGGCGGCGTGGCGCGACCTGATAAAGGGGATATCGGCGCTGGAAGAGTGTCAGAAGATATCGGATGTCGGGGGCGACGACAGAGACATTATCGCCCTGGCGCTGGATCAGCCGACGGAGGCGGACGCAGAGGCGGCCGGCGCAGGCGGCGTTGGAGAGTCCCGCGACGCAATCGCACAGATTTTCTTTGTACGCGACGGAAAGCTGATAGGCCGCGACCATTTTCATCTGCGCGTGGCAGATTTCGAATCTGCGGAGAGAGAGCATCTCATCAGCACCGTTATAAAGCAGTACTACGCGGGTACGCCTTTTTTGCCGCATGAAATACTGATAGAAAAAATGCCGGAGGACGCGGAGCTGCTGCAGAAGTGGCTCGGCGAAAAAGCGGGGCGCAAGGTGGCTCTGACTGTGCCGGAGCGCGGCGACAAGGCAAAGCTTTTAAAGCTCGCCGGAGAAAATGCGCGTATCATACTCTCACGCAATAAGGAGCAGATAAAGAGAGAAGAGGCCAGGACGAGCGGGGCTCTGCGCGAGCTGGCCGGGCTACTCGGGATTCCGCAGATAGTGCGCACGGAAGCCTACGACATTTCCAATATCAGCGGCTTTTTGTCCGTCGGTTCCATGGTTGTTTTTGAAAACGGAAAGCCAAAGAAAAACGATTACAGAAAATTCAGGATAAAAACGGTAGAAGGCCCGAACGATTACGCTTCTTTATACGAGGTAATCACCAGGCGGTTTTCGCACGGGCTGACCGAGAGGAATTCGGCGGAGCAGACGAGTTTTTCCGCATTCCCGGACCTTGTCATGATGGACGGCGGCAAAGGTCAGGTCAAAATGGCGGAGGACGCGCTGGCCGCATTGGGGCTGGACATCCCCGTATGCGGCATGGTAAAAGACGACAATCACCGCACAAGGGGACTGTACTTTCGCGGCGCAGAGGTTCCGATAGACAAAAAAAGCGAAGTTTTCAATCTTATTACCCGCGTTCAGGACGAGGCGCACAGATTTGCAATTGAATATCACAGGTCGCTCCGCGGCAAGGGTCAGGTGCATTCCATTCTCGATGATATAGACGGCATCGGCCCGGCCAGGCGCAAGGCGCTGATGCGTACCTTCGGAACTGTCGAGGCCATGAAAGAAGCATCGCTGGCGGATCTTCTGGCAATTCCGGAGATAAACAAACCCGCCGCGATAAAAGTTTACGCATTTTTCCACGATGGCGAAATACCGGAGGAATAGGAGAAAATATACTTATCGGCCCTGAAAAACGGCTTAAGTATATTTTCTTTTTTCGTAAGTATATTTTCTCGTAGGCTTAAGTATAATTTCTCTTGACTTTTTTTAGATACTGCTATATTTTTATCATGGAGAAAAACCATGAGCATCAGCACGGAAAATAAAAACAGAATAGTAACATATCTGCTGGAAAAAATCGCGCAGGGCGAAGAAGGAGCTGTTCGCAAAACCGCCGAAAACTTTGACCTGACCGTGGCATCCGTGTACAAATACATTAATACTCTGATTAAAGACGGAAAGATAGTCAGAACGGGACGCGACAAATACGGGCTTGTCAGCGAGGTACGGCAGGTCGTTCTTTCGCGCAGGAGGGGAGAGCTTGTTTCGGAGGAGACCATATACAATAAATATGTGGATCCGGAGCTTACAGGGCTTTCCGAAAATGTTGTCAGAAGGTGGTCTTATATTGTCAATGAAATGATAAATAACGTGATAGATCACTCGCAGGCGAACAGGCTCGCGATTTCCGTTTCCCGAAACGTGTTTGAAACGACAGTAATCCTCGCCGATGACGGGGTAGGTATTTTTAACAAAATCAAAACGGCATTTCATCTGGAAAGTCTGTCCGAAGCTGTCGCGGAGCTTTTTAAAGGCAAGGTTACGACCGATGCAAAAAACCATTCGGGCGAAGGAATCTTCTTTTCCTCGAGAATGGCCGACGAATTCGCGGTCATCTCATCCGGCCTGATTTTTACACATAACAGCTTTGACGAAGAAAAGCTGATAAAAATTAAAGACGCTAACAAGCTTTTTGATTTTGACAAGGGAACACTTTTTTTTATAAAAATTTCGAACCGAAGCAAAAAAACCGCAAAGGAAGTATTTGACAGGTTTACCGATAGCGATTATGCCTTTGCCAAAACGCTGATTCCCGTGAAAGACTATTTCAACGGCATTCCGGTTTCGCGCAGCCAGGCAAAGCGCCTGTGCAGCGGATTGGAAAAATTCAAAACAATCGAGTTTGATTTCAGCGGGCTCGATATGATGGGGCAGGGCTTTGCAGACCAGGTGTTCAGGGTATTTGCAAACGAACATCCCGGACTGGAGCTGACCCCGCTCAATATGTCTGAGGAAGTATTCAAAATGTTCCGGCATGTGACAGCCGAAAGGTGAGCCGTCCGCCGCGGAATATATGAAAGGTAGAAAAAATGACAGAAATCAGTATCGCTGAAATAGCGAAAAACACGAATCTAAAGGAATTTACGCCGGAGATATCCCCTGATGAGATAATGGTTTCCGAGACGGATATAAACCGTCCGGCGCTGCAGCTCGCGGGGTTTTATGACTATTTCCAGCCGCGCAGAGTGCAGGTGATTGGAAATGTTGAGTGCGCTTACCTGCAGTCGCTGGATGAGGAGCGCCGCCGCGTCAGTGTGGAGACGCTCTTTGCGAAGGGCATTCCGTGTCTGGTGCTCTGCCGCAGCCACATACCGGAGCCGTATATGGTGGATCTGGCTTACAAGTACGGCGTACCGCTCTTTTGCAGCGACGAAGGAACCAGCGAGGTTTCCGAAAAAATCATCCATTATCTGCAAAAGAAAATGTCCCCTACTATCACAATCCACGGCGTGCTGATAGACGTTTTCGGCGAAGGCGTGCTGATTACGGGTGAAAGCGGCATCGGAAAGAGCGAAGCCGCGCTGGAGCTCGTAAAGCGCGGACACCGTCTGGTCGCGGACGATGCCGTGGAGATACACCGCGTTGATAATGACACGCTGATAGGCAACGCGCCGGAAATCACCCGCGATTTTATCGAGCTGCGCGGCGTGGGCGTGATAGATATCAAATCCCTGTTCGGACTTGAAAGTGTTAAGCCGGAGCAGGTCATCAGCTTTGTCATCAATATCGAGGAGTGGGACAAAAACAAAGAATACGACCGCCTCGGAAACGGGGAAGAATACGTCGAATATCTCGGAAACAAAATCACGAAATATTCGGTTCCGCTGCGCCCCGGCCGCAATCTGGCCGTGATAGTGGAGGCCGTCGCTGTCAATTACAGGCAGATTACGCTGGGATATAACGCCGTGGACGAACTGTACCGCCGCGTGCAGAAAAATATGGATAAAGGCAACTGATGTTAAACGCTGAGATCATTTTGGAAAAAATACCCGGGCTGAAGCTGCTGGGAGGCGAGCCGATGTCGCGGCACACCACGTTTAAAGTGGGCGGCGCGGCGCGGGTTTTTGCCCGCCCGAAAAACGCGGAGGAAATCGCGGCGCTGGTGGAAATCTGCCGGAGCGGAGGAGAGCCGTACGCCGTCATCGGAAAAGGCAGCAACCTGCTGGTTTCGGACGAGGGTTACGACGGACTGATAATCTGCATCGGCGAGGACTTTTCCGCGGTTACAGTCAGCGGGCTCGAAATAGAGGCGCAGGCCGGTGCGAGCCTGATAGGCGTGTGCGCGGAGGCAAAGCGGGCCGGGCTGACAGGTCTGGAATTTGCCTGCGGCATTCCCGGCAGCGTGGGCGGCGCGATATATATGAATGCCGGCGCGTACGGCGGTGAGATAAAGGACGTCGTAACGAGCGTCACCGTGATGGATGGAGTCGGAAGTATCGTTCAGATTTCCGCAGATGAGATGGACTTTGGCTACAGGCGCAGCCGTATATCGGACGGAGGACTGATCGTGCTGTCAGCGAAATTCCGGCTGAAAGAGGGCGACCCGGAGCAGATAGGCTCCGCCATGAGTGAGCTTATGAAACGCCGCGTCGAAAAGCAGCCAGTCGAGTACCCCAGCGCGGGCAGCACTTTTAAGCGCCCGGAGGGGGCTTTCGCCGGAAAGCTGATCGAAGACTCGGGTCTGCGCGGATACAGCGTGGGCGGAGCGCAGGTCTCCGAAAAGCACTGCGGATTTGTAATTAATAAAGGCGGCGCAACGGCGTCGGACATCATGGCGCTGTGCGAGCATATCAGAAAAACAGTCAAGGACGCATCGGGCTATGAGCTCGAAATGGAAGTGAAAAAATTAGGGAAATTCTGATGTCTTTTTCCGGAGATATAAAAACCGAACTGGCAGAGCAGGCCAGCCCCACCCGGCACTGCAAACTCGCCGAGCTGACCGCAATCTGCGGCTGCTGCGGCGAATATATCCCGCGCCCCGGCGGGGGTCTCTTTTTTATGCTTCAAAGCGAAAGCGAATATCCGATAAAAGCCGCGTATCAGTTAATCAAAAAGCTTTTCCACGCCGCACCGGAGGTGCTGCTCAGCACGGGGCGGTCGCAGGCACGCCAGAGAAACTACCTTTTGCTGCTGAAGGACGCCGACACCGTCGGCAAAATGCTTTTTGAAACAAAGCTTATGAAAGCGGGGGGCGTGCTGGTGGATTTGTCGCTGCCTCACGCTGACCTCATACCCAAAAACACCTGCTGCAAAAGAGCGTATTTGCAGGGACTCTTTCTCTGCTGCGGCACCATGAGCGACCCTCATAAAGCCTACCGCATCGAATTTGTCTGCGAAAGCGGGGCAGACGCGGATGACACGGCGGCGCTCCTCTCCGAGTTTGGGATAAAAGCAAAACGCGCGAAACGAAAAAACAGAGATGTTATATATATTAAGGAAGGAGAAAAAATCGCCGACACCCTGGGCGTCATCGGCGCGAAAAAAGCTCTCCTCGAATTTGAAAATATCCGCATTTTGAAAGACATCAGCGGCAATGTCAACAGGCAGGTCAACTGCGACGCCGCCAATATGAACAAAACCGCCGTGGCCGGAACGCAGCAGATAAGATATATTGAAAAAATTGCCGCCGTCAGAGGGCTTGACAGTTTGCCGGACGAACTGCGCGAGCTGGCACAGGCGCGGCTTAATAATCCCGACATGGGACTAAGGGAGCTGGGCGCCCTTCTTTCGCCGCCCGTCGGAAAATCCGGCGTCTATCACAGATTTAACAAAATCAAAGAAATCGCAGAGGAAATAGAGGAATAAAAATCGGAACCGTCATCTTCGGTTCCGATTAAGAGAATACTTATGCTTTCAGAGAAAGCTTTCGTACCGAGTCCATATCTGACCCGATAATAAAAAGATTCTTTTCGGCGTCAGACAAATCACAAGCCTTTATGCCTTTCTTCCGCGCATAAGCAGTCAAACCCTTGTAATCAATCCTGATATTGGGAATGTCTGCTTTTGAATATGGTCCGGACAAAACCGTCCGCCTAAATGATTTCATCTGTCCAATCAAAATCATACACCTCCATAATCTGAGAACCGCTTGTTTCAGGGATGAAAATCTGGTAAGGGTGAAGCATGCATATCGGTTCGGCGTCAAATACCTCACAATAATGCTCCATCAGTTTTCTGTTCGCCGCAAAACCTGAAATCGCCCCATCATAACCATAATCAAAGGATCTTTTTGCAGCTATGGCAAACAAGTGCCCGCCTACTCCTTCGTATCTTTTTTTATCTGTAAATTGCAAGTTGCTTTCGGGAGCGGCACACATCCATGTTACAAACATTGAAGCCATTGCTTCATCAGGTCTGACAGCAACCATGCCTTGTATATCGACACTTCCATTTACAACCAAAGCCCAGATTTCGTTTTCTGCCAGCAATTTATCCCAGCTTACATACCAACCGTTTCTTTCGTTGTACTTTTGAAGGAAAGAAGCGCGTTTAAGACGAATTACTTCTGTTGCTACAAGTTCGCCGGTTTGTGTATCTTTAAGACACGGTGTAAAAGTGTCAATCCATGCGGTAAGCATAAATTATCAAATCCTTTCGCTCTAATCAATCTAATTATAACCGAAAAGGGGTGTGTATACAATCGAATCAGACTAAAAACGGTGACTCTAAAATGAAAAAATGAAGACATTGAAAAGGAATTTATTTTAAAATCGGAACCGCCATCTTCGGTTCCGATTATTTAAATGTGCATATATCTTGAATTATCGAATAAATTCGTTTTTGTTCTGCAGGGGAGCGTTCCGATAGAAAGTAGTAAGCCTTGAGAGGAATGCTGAGCCTTTCGTGTCTTGTGCCGAGGTCCTCGTCTATCTTTTCGAATAGCTCCGATAAGCTGAGCTCCAGCGCCTTGGCTATCTTCGCGGCACTTCTGACGGTCGCGTTTTTCTCGCCTCTCTCAATCTGACCGACGTATGCGGTGTTGATTCCGGCGAGCAGAGCGAGCTTTTCCTGGCTGTAATGCTTTGACGTGCGGAGGCTTTTGATTCTTTCGCCAAGCCTGACCGCCAGTTCGTCGGATTTGAAATCGCCCGTATTCTCGACTCTTTTCTTTTGCGCCATATAATAATCCTTTTTAAATCCAGTTTTTTCTGAAAAAAAGATGCTTTCCGGTTCCGGTCTATATACTACAGGCATTAAGATTTCTAATCAAATGGATATAGACAGTATTTTACTATTAATGTATACTATAGGCACTAATGTTTTAAAAAAATAGACTAAAGTGAAGAAAACTTGAAAAGAGATTATAAATACATAAACCTGCGAAAGGAATATGCGAGGAGGACTGAGATGAAAAAAAGAGTATGGTCGATTGTTTTGACGTTAGTTATGGTGGCTTCTGCTTTTGCGGTTTTGCCGAAGAGAGCATATGCCGATAGGTCGCTGACAAAGCAGGAAGCTGTAACTTGGCTAAGAAATCAGTCAGAGGCATATTATGATTTAGATGGAGCATATGGAGCTCAATGTTCAGATTTTACCTCTGCGTATATGAACTGGCTTGTTACAGGAAACGCAAGGAGTGGAACTTATGGGGTATATAATGCAAACTATTATCCAACTGTGGCAGGTTGGAATACTTCAAGATGGGAAGTGATAGAGAATTATTCCAGTTTAGTTCCTGAGCCGGGCGACATTTTTATTACTAATGGCAGCATGCCTGAATATGGTCACACCGGAGTGGTTATCAGTTCTACAGTAAATAAGGCGACAATTATTGATCAAAATGCAAGAAGCAGTACCCAAAATGCATATCTGCATGAAATAACTTGGGGTGCGGGGGGATATGTTCCTTATTATTTTATTAGATATAAAGGCTTTACGGCTGCTTCAACCATAGTTCATATTACTTTGAATGCCAATGGCGGCACCCTCGGCACCACAGGCTTTTATTATAAAGTTGGAACAAACAAGTATTATTCCGACTCCGCCTGCACCAAACAAATAACAAAGATAACGCCTCCTACCAGAACGGGACATACTTTTCAGCATTTTTATGGCGATGGAACATGCGGCGGATCAAACGGCGAACGCTTTATTTATGGAGCGTCTACAACGAATACCACAGTAGGTTCGTTTGCTGAAGATTTGGCAACTGATATCACTAAAAACGCCACATTATATGCGCTGTGGTCTCCCAACACATATACAATATCTTATAACGCCAATGGCGGCAGTGGCGCGCCGGCATCGCAGACGTACACCTACTCAACATCAGGGACAACAAAATTATCTTCAAAAACTCCGGCCAGAAATGGTTACACATTTCTTGGTTGGTCTCAGTCAGGCTCTGCCACAACCGCATCTTATTCCGCAGGGCAGTCGTGGAATCTTAATAATGCGGGAAATTACACTTTTTATGCGGTGTGGCAGAAAAATGCGCCAAAGATTACAGATGTAAAAAAGTTTTCTGATGGAAAGTGGTATTACACTGTTGATGGAGAAAAGGATCTTTCTTTTTCAGGTTTTGCAAGCAATAAAAATGGTCGGTGGCGTATTTTAAATGGTGTAGTAAATTTTCAATATACAAATATTATAAAAGATGAAAATCAATGGAGATATTACAGTGGCGGAAAATGGCAGACCAACTTAACATCAGTTGTTAAACGGGCAGATGGAACATGGTGGTATATTAAAAATGGTGTTGTGCAGTCAAATGTAACGAGTGTCGTCAAACGGGCAGACAACAGTACTTGGTGGTATGTTAAAAACGGGCAGGTTCAGTTTGGGGTAACAAGTGTTGTAAAGCGTGCCGATAACAATACATGGTGGTATGTTAAAGGCGGTCAGGTTCAGTTTGGTGTAACAGGTCTTGTGAAACGTGACGATAATAACACCTGGTGGTATGTTAAAAACGGAAAAGTCCAGTTTGACGCAAATGGAGTGGTGCGCCGAGCAGATCAAAACTCCTGGTGGTATGTCAAGGACGGCAAATTATTATCAAGCTTTACCGGGATAGCAAAAATGGTCGACAACAGTTCAAAGTGGTTTGTCAAAAACGGAAAAGTTCAGACGACATATTCTGGCAAAGTCAAGCTGGGTGGAAAGACATATACTATCAATAATGGACGAGTTAAGTAATACATTAACTGAGGGCGATACAGCTCCGACCATATCCAAAAACGCTTTCAACACCGATGCGGCAAACCTGTATTACAGGGCCAGCTCGCCGGGGAAAGCATTCGATAAAATCGGCTTTTCGGGAAAGAATGTCTGGAGGGAGTACGCAGACTCTTCGATAACCATCTCGCCGGACAGCATATGATTTTCTTGTTTTTTTGCGACAACAGGGGCGGCACATATGTGACGCCCATTTTTGAGATGAATACCTTATGATTAGTAATCAAACGTTTGTGGACAGGTATAAATATGGGCACTAATGTTTTGAAAAAAGGCACTAAAGTGTAGGAAAGTTCATATACGAATCGGGATTATTAATACATAGAAAGCGTTAAAAAATTTTTCGAGGTAAAAGAGACATGTATGACTCAACAAGGGAAAAACTTCAAAGAATCGCTGTGGTTCTTGCGGTTATCGGAATAGCAATCTCCGTTATAGTAGGGATTGCAATAGCATCCACATCTAACAAGTATAATTCGACGCCAATATGGATAGGGCTGGCTGTTGCCGTGTCCGGCAGCTTGACATCGTGGATTTCAAATTTGCTCTTGGCAGCTTTAGGAGAGTTGGTTGACAGCAGCACACAAGCTTCAATGACACTGAACAAGATTTATAAAACGATTAATCAGAATGAAAATCAAGGAAAGAACACTGGTACCAAAAACGATGTCAACCCCACAAAAAAATATATTGAAAATGTAAAAACAACAGGTCAGCCACACAAAGATCCTCATGATTTTGACGATAATGAGATGAGTTTCCGTGGCAAATGCTCATTCTGCAATAAGGAAGACATGCTTGTTTCCGCGGTTTTCAAAAGCAATGCCGGAGCTTTGCGAGTTCAAGTCTGCAGAAATTGTTTTAGAAACAATAATTGCGAATTAGATATGAAAAATGATGCGGGCAATTAAACGGGAATTCGGGCAATATTAAACGAAATGGATATTGATAAATCTGAAGTACAGATGTCGTTATGAGCGGAGTATTCATATATTGTGTCTTTTCTCGAAATTTGAAAAAACAGTTTCCACAGTCTCGGTTTTTCCGGAGAGCGCGTCCCGATAGCCCTTGTCGAGTAATTTGTGGATTTCATCTGCGCTTAACGCATCGGCATTTATAGACGTTGGCGCTTTAGGAATAGTCACGGCAAACGGTATGCCCTGGGTCATGCCAATTTGATTCAAATACATATTAATCGCTGTTGACATGGGAATGCCTAATCTATCAAGAACCTCTTCGGCCTGTTTTTTTTACATCGGGATTAACCCGAAGGTTTAGTGTAGCGGTCTTTTCCATAACATCACCTCCGGTATATCAGTCCGCTCCCTCCGCATCGCATCCGTTTTGCTCCGCAAAATCTTCCGTTGGAGTCCGCCGATTGCAAAGACAGAAGCCGGAAATACATTTTATAATTCCATAATGATGAGAGACCTATTTTATGCGTTATTTTTCATGCTATTAAGGAAAAGGAGAAAAATGAAGTTAATCAAAAAGATTGTTGTGTTTATTCTTGTCCTATCGTTTTTTACAGAGACGCTTTCAACGATACATGTAATTGCTTTGGCTGAAGAGAATAATGAAACAACGTCGGAACAGGCATCTGAACCAGCCGGCGAAACAATAGATGACAACATCTATTATTCGGATTTGTTTTATGCGTATTCCGATTACTTATCACTGTCTCCGGCACTGCCTGCGATTCAATCAAAAACAATGGGTGTTACAAACGCCATTATTAATGAATATGTTACTACCGGGCATTTTGTGAATTCCGTAATATCACAAGGTATTTCAATCGCAACTGATCCTGCATCTATTGCAAAATATGTTTCTGATAATATCGGACTTTCTTCTTTTCAGTTCAATGATGAACTTGATAAAGCAAATCAAAAATTTGCCTCGGCTCTTTGCGATGTCAATCTGAACTCGACCAAAGAAATCGGCAAAGAAAACAAATACATAAAAAACATAAACAGTTTTTTGAAAATGGCAAAGGATCTTGAAAGCATGGCGGCGGAGAACGCCTCATATTACAACGGCTTGGATAAGCCGGAACTATATAAAACCTTTTTAGATCAATCCATTGGATATTTGAATAATTATTGCACGCAATTATCACCAAAATTACCATCTTTAGGTTCTCATATCTATACTACTATTTGTGAAACAACAGAAATATTAGGGAAGCTTTCCGATGCTTTGGAGTTTTCTGAAGCATTGGCTCTTTCCATAATGATGCAAGAAACCGAAATGGAATTAATTGATGAAATCATTAAAACCCAGAGTTCATCTTCCACGTTATACAAAGGAATGACACGACTAAAAAACCAGTTAAGCAATGGTTTTATCAGTTATTTTTCCGATACCTATATCAAAAATAAAGTATATGACAAAGTAATTGAATACTTACCAAAAAAGGCAAGCGATTGGATACTCGGAAATTGGGCAACATTTGGTTCTGTAGTAACTTCGGTTGTCCAAATATTGAATAAGGCGATTTTCGAATGGATACTTGATGCAGATTATTCAAAATACACTTCTGCAGTTATTCTTACAGAATATGCTAACAATTTATACGATAGCGTTGTTGCGAAAGCCAACGTCTTTTCTTCGCCTTTTGATAACAGCCAAATTGAAAAGTATGAAGCACTTTTCAATGCCTATATATCTATGAAAGCAGCGGCGTTTGAAGAATGCGAGCAACTTGCAGAATACAATCCAAATCATGGTCCTGCCTATGTCGAAAGTGTCAGACACTATTTTGACAAGGAGGCTGCATATGGAAACTATATAAATGAGATTAAAACCACCATACAACGCATTTCGCCTGAAAATCGCAGAATCACCGATTTTGGCGTCTGGAGTATTGAAAAAAATACATTACTCAAACAGTCATCTGATCACATTGATGCTGATTCAATTTATGTCTCGTCGAGAGGAATAAAAACCAGTCTTGAAGTTTCAGCTCAATTAACAGTGGCAGAAGGAATAAGTATATTAGTTGACGGATCCGTATGCTTTTACCATTCTGGTGGAACGATAAATAATTATGGGCATTTAGTTATTAAAGATGATCTGGAGGCTAAGGGAACCGCCCCTGCCGGTAATAAATTTGGAGTTGTTAATAATAGTGGGGAACTTGTTGTAGAAGGTAATTATAATCTGTCATTTCCAAATCATCGAATAAACATGACAGATGAAGGTGCGGTGCTAAAAATTGGTGGGGATGCCAGCCTATATTCCGCTTATTGTAATATAACAGTTGGAAAGGTTATTTTTAATGGAACAGAACAGCAGACGATAAGTGGACTTAAAGCATACGATGTTGAAGTAACAAACCCCAAAGGAATAAAATATGCTAGCAACATCTCCGTCAAAGGAGAGTTTAAGCTGAATGGGAATCCAATCATTAATGGAAACTATTACACGTATTGCACAACAGACAGTAGCTTTGGAGATAATTCAAACTATGGAGAGATATGGGTTACTGCGGATAACATTTTTAGGAAAAGTATTAAAGGAAATATAACTATAGATCAAGCAAATCTTATAATACCGGAAGATGCCGATGTTACAATTGATGGGGATGTTCGTTTCTATAACAGAGACTGCGTATTGAATAACAGCGGACATCTTTGTATAACTGGAAGTGTGTATTCTAAGAAAACGGCACCGGCAGGAAATGAATTTGGAATAATCAATAATTCTGGTGATTTGAGTATAAGAGGAGATCTTAAGTTTTCATTTCCAAATCATCGAATAAACATGACAGATGAAGGTGCGGTGCTAAAAATTGGTGGGGATGCCAGCCTATATTCCGCTTATTGTAATATAACAGCTGGAAAGGTTATTTTTAATGGAACAGAACAGCAGACGATAAGTGGATTGCGTGCCGGTCATATCATCCTTGAAAACGAGAGTGAATTTGGAGTAGTGCTTAGCACATCTATTTCTCCAAACCTCCTTTTTGATCACCGCGGCAACAACTTCACTCTTAAATCTGGTGGTACCTTCGTGGATTATGACGGAGATGGCTTAAAAGACAACGTCGATCCTTATCCCACAGTGGGTAATTCCTGTGTAATTTCTGTTCAGAGCTGCGATATTGAGAAAGGTACAGTTTCCACGGATGTTATAGAAACTATTGGCGGAACTTCACATACAGTTACTGCAGAACCAACTTTTAAATACGCATTTTCAAAGTGGACGGATGAAACAGGCAAGGTTTTATCCACTGATTCTGAATACATTGTTGTAGCGAAAAAAGATACGACACTTACCGCAGTATTTGAAAAACGAACACAGCCTGTAACTATTCAGATCGCAGAGGGTGGGACGATAAATGTTCCCATCTTTGCCCCAATAGAGGAAACACTGGAAATACCTATCATTGAGAATGATGGATACGTATTCCGTGAAGGATCTCTTATGTATAACGGAATACCTGTGGTACATGGCCAGTTTATTATGCCGGACGAGCCTGTAATTATAACTGCTGAGTTCGAACGGAATGACAATTACTTTGCTCTGCTCGATGGTATTACGGAAGCAAAAGCGGTTTCAGGTGATGGTTACTCTGCTAAGAGCTTTGCCTCTCTGCAGGAAGTGATAGCCGCAGCGGAGGAGAGCCTGGCCAATGCCGTTTCAGCAGAAGTCAGCCGGTACTACGTGGGGAGGCTCCAACAGTGCATCGAAGAACTTCAAACCAGATACATCGTCGGACTATCTGTTAAGGCTGCGGGTGTATTGTACTGGAATGCTCCGGAACAGATAGAAAAAATAACTATTGAAGTTGCATATGATAACGGAACATCAAAGGATATAAAAGGGTTGGATTGTAGTATCAGCGGTTACGACAGCACGAATTATGAGCCTCAGATAATTACAGTTACGTATAACGGATTCAGTGCAAATCTTTCTGTTACAGTTCGCAAAGTACCGATTGCATCCGTTTTTAATGAAGCAATTCCGACACAGTTGTTTTACGGCGCTGCTGTAACGCCTGTTCCAAAATTAACATCTCGTTATAACGAAGGTGTAGAATTGGTTTGCGGTAAAGATTATACGTTTTCTTACACAAATAATGGTGCCATTGGAACCGGAAGATTTATGATAACCGGCATAGGAAATTACCAAGGTACGCGTTCTATATCATTTACAATTGAGTGCGGACATATTTACAGTGATTGGATTGTCGATAGTTCGGCAACATTTTACTCAGTTGGATACAGACGTCATATCTGTGATTTATGTGGATACACTCAAACTGAAGAGATTCCGGTACTTGAAGTGACTGGCTCAAGCGGTACGTCTGCCACATGGAACCTCTCCGGCGGCGCTCTCACCATCTCCGGCTCCGGCGCAATGAGGAGCTTTGCAAATAAAACCTCCATGCCGTGGTACGACTATTTGGATCAGATAGAGGAAATCATAATCGAGGAAGGAGTTACCTCTATCGGAAACTATGCATTTGCGGGATGTGCTAACGTTACGTCAGTGACTATCGACTCGGATGTTGCCTCTATTGGCGTCAATGCATTCTCCGGCTGCAGCAAGCTTGAGACTATCAGCCTGCCGGCATCGCTTACGAGCATCAGCAACTATGCATTCAATAACTGCTCCGCTTTGTCGCTGATAGAGTTTAACAGTGCCGCCGCGCCGTCTCTGGGCGCGAACGCCCTTGCCAATACAAAGGCGACTGCGATTTATAAATCGTCATGGTCAGGCTTTGCCAAAGATAAATTCGGCGGCAAGACGACATGGCTGATAGATCATGTGAACGGATCCTGTGGGGCAACGAAATACAGCTTGGATTGCGGCGTGATGACTATCAGTGGAAAAGGAACCATTCGTGGTTACAGCAAGGGCGAGGCACCGTGGTATTCATTGAGGGATGAGATACAAAATGTCATCATAGGTGACGGCGTTACTTCCATCGGAAACTATGCCTTCTACGGTTGTGAGAATCTGTCCGGGTTGACGCTCGGCAGTAGCGTGGCGACCATCGGCACCAGCGCATTTTATGGCTGTGCGGCGCTTGATGAAGTCACATTCCCAGCAAGCCTGACCGAGTTAAAGGCATATGCGTTCAGCAACTGCTCCGGTCTTTCGGAGCTGACCTTTGAGAGCGAGGCTGCTCCTGTAATTGCAAGCACCGCCCTCAACGCCGTCAGAGCGAAGGCCGTTCACGCCGACAGCGGGAATTGGTCGGAGTTTGGCGGGTCCGGCTTTGGCGGCGCCATTTACTGGACCGATGACCCCGAGGAAGAAGTCCTCGGAGGCAGCTGTGGTGGTCAGGCGGCGTGGACGTTCGTAGACGGCACGTTGACTATTTACGGCGAAAATGGAACCAGGGGCTACAGCAAAAAGACCGATGTGCCGTGGTACGAGTACCGTGACCAGATTACGAAGATTGTGGTCGAGGACGGCATCACTTCGCTGGGCAACTATTCATTCATGGAATGTGAGAATGTCACGGAAGTATATCTTAGCAACACGCTAACCTTTATTGGTGTCAACGTTTTTTCCACTTGCAAAAAACTGACCTCCATCACCATTCCGGAGACGGTGAACACTATCAACGGTTACGCATTCAACAAGTGTTCGGCTCTTGAAAGAGTTGTCTTTGAAGGCGACACGGCTCCGACCATATCCAAAAACGCTTTCAACACCGATGCGGCAAACCTGTATTACAGGACCAGCTCATCGTGGAAAGCATTTGATAAAATCGGCTTTTCGGGAAAGAATGTCTGGAGAGAGTACGCAGGTTCTTCGATAACTCTCCCGCCGGACAGCATTTGATTTACTTGATTGTTTTTGCGACAAGAGGGGCGGCACATATGTGCCGCCCCTCTTTTTAGGTGCTTACCCCATTGAGTAACAAAACATGTCTAATTTTTTTCGGCGGATTTGACCTCCGCTATTATGGAGTCGATGTCAAACCCTAGTTTTTTCGCCGCGGCGAGAACTTTTGCCTCGCCCTCTGCTCTGCCTTTTGCCTCGCCTTCGGCTCTGCCCTCTGCTTTCGCCTCTTCAATCATTTCATAAAGAGTCATATATTCATTCCTCCAATCGCCTCGGCTGTGCAGCTCATCCACGAGATTGTCAATTTTACTTGTGAAACTGTCGTCTGAATCGATGCCGCCGGTGCGTACATACTCCAGAAAAGCTTTGAGCTCTTCGCTGATCTCTCCACCCTTGTAATAAGGGTTCACTAACACGGTAATTGTACCATCGCCAAGCTCTCTCTGCAATTCTTCTTTTGCCCGCATTGTGAAAGTATAGATTGGCTTGTCAAAATCGTCTCCGAGTTTGTTTTTACAA
>JAFTAU010000009.1 GCA_017455435.1 Lachnospiraceae bacterium
GAAAATGTAGATCTCTGGTACGAGACAAATCCGTCTCTCGGTCTTACGCTGAAAGAGCGCCCAATCTCAAACGAGATCGGCAAAAATGAAGCCGGCATACTTGATTTTAATATTCAGCGCTTGGGACTTTGGCTTAGATACACTCAGAAGTCTGCTATAACTGAGACGGAATGGATGCGCCTGAAGTGTGATGTGCTGCCTAAAGTTTCTGGACCGCTGTACATTGGTGTCAAATACAACCAGGACGGCGGAAACATGGCAATGTCTATAGCCGGTTGGACGGATGAAGATAAGATATTCACAGAGGCTATTGACTGCCGCCCGATCCGCGCCGGTAATGACTGGGTACTGGAGTATATTACCGCCCTGGGCAGTTATGCAGGCAAAGTAGTAGTAGACGGCGCTGCCGGTCAACAGCTCCTAAAAGAACAAATGCAGAAAAAACGGCTGAAACCTCCTGTGCTGCCGACTGTGGGACAGATTATCTCGGCCAATTCATCATTTGAGCATACTGTTCTCCAACGGAAGCTCTGCCATATGGGGCAGCCGTCTCTATCCTGGATAATCAGTAACTGCGATCACAGAGCAATCGGCTCCGGAGGTGGTTTCGGCTATAAGAGTCTGAAGCCGGAGTTAGACATATCTCTGATGGACAGCGTGGTATTGGCGGCGTGGGCGGCCGATGAGTTCCGACAGAAAAAGCGAAAACAGGTTATTAGTTATTAGGGCGTTCTCGTTTCGGGGGCGTCTTTTTTATTTTCAAGTTGTGATATTTTTAGATTGCCGGGCAGACTCCGGCAAACAAATTACGCATACCGGCGGTTAACAGGGAGGTAAACATCATGGCATTTGAACCTATTACAACACAAGAAGAATTTGACAAGGCAATCGCTGAAAGAATCAGCAGAGCCAAGGAGACGGTCAAGAGCGAGCTCGAAAAAGAGTATAGCGAAAAGCTGAAAGGACTTGAAGACCTGAAAAAGCAAAAAGAAGCGTCCGATGTTGCTACGAAGGCGGCAGAGGAGAAGGTTAAAAACCTCGAGGCAGATCTGACCAAGGCGCAGACCGAGTCAAAAACGCATGAGCTCAGTGCCCTGAAGACGAAGGCGGCAATCAAGCATAAGATTCCGCTTGAAATGATTGACAGGATAAACGGGAGCAACGCTGATGAGATCGAAAAGGACGCGGAGGCTATCTCTAAGTATTTCTCGGCCGGAGGCGTTCCGCCTCTTCATGATCCTGAAAGCGGCGCAGGCAAAGATGCCGATGCCGACTACAAAAAAGTATTAAAACAAATCAAAGGAGAAAGCGATGGGTAACACAATTTCGAAAAGTACACTTTTCCCCGCAAAGCTTGCGGGCGAGATGTTCAACAAAGTCAAGGGGAAATCATCCCTTGCAAAGCTTTCCGGTTCGGAGCCTATTCCTTTTACCGGAAAGAGCATTTTCACCTTTAACTTCGATAATGAAGTTTCGGTGGTAGCAGAAAATGGCAAAAAGGCAAACGGCGGCGGAACCGTCACTCCCAAGACAGTCGTCCCCGTCAAGTTCGAGTATGGCATGAGAGTGTCCGACGAGTTCCTGTATGCCGCAGAGGAAGATCAGATTGAGATTCTGAAGAGTTTTGCAGAAGGCTTTTCCAGGAAGCTTGCTCGCGGAATCGACATCGCGGCTTTCCACGGCGTCAATCCCAGGACCGGTGAGGCGTCGGCCGTAATCGGCGACAACTGCTTTGACGCTGCCGTAACCGCCAACGTGGTTACCTATGATTCCACTGCCCCTGACGCCAATATCGACGCGGCGGTCGCTCTGGTAGAAGCCTCCGACGCAGAGGCTACCGGTATTGCTATCGCTCCGGCTATGAGAGGGCACATTGCCGCTCTGGCCGCACAGGGCGCAAGAAAATATCCGGAGTTTGCTTTCGGCGGAATGCCCGAGACCATGGGCGCCATGGCTCTGGATGTGAATTCGACTGTCTCTTTTGGCGATAGCCTTGACAGAGCTGTTGTCGGCGACTTTGCCGGCGCGTTCCGCTGGGGCTTCGCAAAGGAAATCCCGCTCAAGGTCATCGAATACGGCAATCCCGACAATGACGATGTTGCCGGTGATCTGCAGGGCGCCAATCAGGTTTACCTTCGCGCAGAAGCGTATGTGGGATGGGCGATCATGGATCCTTCATCGTTCGCCATCGTTGCCGCGGAGGCTGAAACGACTTCGGAAGTCGTCGAGGGAGAGACCTAATGCTTTATAAGAACGTCAGGACAGGTGTTGTCATTGATGTCATCTCTAAGGTTTCGGGGGACTGGGTGCCTGTAAACGCCCGGAAGCCCGAAACCGCGGAGGCGAAAAAAGCACCTGTAAGCAATAAAAAAACGACAAAGACCAAAGGTAAGTAATCCATGAATTACGCAACAACGCAGGATGTCATAACATTGTTTAGACCGTTGAGGCCCGAGGAGCAGGCCAAGGTCGAAAACCTTATACCTATCATATGCAGCGACATCAGAGCCGAGGCTCACAGGCAGTCAAAGGATTTTGACGCGATGATAAGCGAAGATGCCAATCTTGCGCTTGTTGCAAAGTCGGTAGTGGTTGACGTGGTTGGCAGGTGCCTCATGACCCCGGTCGAAGGTTCGGCCGGTGTCATGTCGCAGTACACTGAAAGCGCTGGAGGCTATTCCGTCAGCGGTTCATACCTTAATCCCGGAGGCGGCGTGTTCATCAAGAAATCGGAGTGGAAGCGGTTGGGACTCAGGCGCCAAACTCTCGGAGGCATAGATCTATGTCGCTGATCAAAGGCATAACCGTTCAGCTTCTTACAAGGACTGCAAGCGGCAGAGACGGCTTTAACCGTCAGACATACTCCGAAGTATGGGAAGACGTTACAAATGTGCTTGTGGGCTCGCCTACGGAAACCGAGCTTATTGATGCGCAGAATCTAACCGGCGGCAGAGCAGTATATGTGCTGCATATCCCGAAGGGAGACACGCACACCTGGGAAAATACCAAGGTGAGGTTCTACGGTGAGACATGGCGTACAATCGGCAAACCGATAAAGTATATCGACGAGCTGACGCCGCTGCAGTGGAATATGAAAGTGCGCGTAGAGAGTGAGGCGGCTGATGAGCGTCAAGGTTAAACTGAATATCTCGGAGGTTGCCAAACTTCTCAGATCGTCAGAGGTCGAAGAGGAAGTTCACAAACAGGCGAAGCGAATCCAGGGAAGGCTCGGTGACCGTTACAAAACGGATACCAAGATGATGCCAAGCCGCGTGATTGCTTCAGTCTACTCCGAAGATCCGGAAGCAATCCGGGACAACTTCAACCATAACACACTTTTGAAGGCGGTACATCAATGATCATTGAGGAACAGATACTTGCATATTTGGATGAGAAGCTTACTGCCCCCGTTTATATGGAAACGCCGGCAGAGGCTGTCCCGCGTGAGTATCACGTTCTGATCCGCACCGGCTCCGGAAGAAATGACCACATAGACCATATCACGCTGGCAGCGCAGTCTATATCAGCTGATTCGCTTTATCGGGCGGCTCAGCTGAATGAAGAAATGAAGGCGGCTCTCGATGAGATGCCGGATCACATCGGCGTTTACAGCGCAAAACTTAACTCGGATTACAACTATACCGACACGCAAACAAAGAAATACCGCTATCAGGCGGTTTATGAGATTTATTTTTAAAACAAAGGAGACAAAACCATGGGTAAAGATTCAATCACAGCGGTAAAACCGAAGGTAGGAGGAGCTTTATATGTAGCGCCCACTACAGCAACACTCCCTACTGACTTTTCGACAGCGCTCGATTCCGCTTTCAAAAGTCTCGGATATATTTCTGAAGACGGCGTTAAGAACAACAATGGTTCCACGTCGGAAGAACTCAGAGCGTGGGGCGGCGAAGTCGTTCATGCGACGGAAAAGGAGTACAAGGACAATTACTTCTTCACCCTCATTGAGTTCCTTAATTTGGAAGTTCTTAGTATCGCTTTTGGCGAGGGCAACATCAGCGATATTAAAGATGGCGGCGTTACAGTCGGACATAAGCTCCAGCACAATAACCACACTCATGATACTATGGCGTGGGTGTTCGAGATGGTGCTTGAAGGCGATCGCGTAATGAGAAAGGTAATCCCTTGCGCCAAGGTTACTGAACTTGGCGAGATCAATTTTAAGGACAGTGAGCCGGTCAAACTGGATGTGTCGCTTTCCGCTTTCTTGGACAGTGCCGGAAACTCCAGCTACGACTACATTTCCGAACCGCTTCAGTAATCGTATTGGACAATCATAACTCCGCTGCCATTTGGCAGCGGAAAACTATAAGGAGATAGACAAATGGCAAACGTAAAACAGACGCAAATCGAAACAAAAACAGGCTTTAAGGTCAGCATTGACAAGTCGGTACTGGATGATATGGAACTGCTCGAGCTGCTTTCGGAGATGTCATCCGGCACGCCTGAAGGCACGATGAAGCTTCCGGGAGTGATTGAAAAAATCCTTGGCGCTGGAGACAAAAAGCGGTTGTATGACCACTTAAGAACGAGAGACGGCAGAGTTCCGGTGTCTATGGTGGAAACAGAGCTGAAAGAAATCATTGCCGGCCTTAACGAAAAAAAATAATGGCGCTGGCGCATATCATGTATCTGTATCGGGAAGAGATGATATGCGACCTGGCGCAAACATATCACATCCACGACTATCGGGCGCTGCCGGCAAGATACCTGGCAACGCTCGTTTGCGGATTGGGGGCAGACAGCCGAGTTATGAAGAAGATGATCAAAAAGGCTGCTCCGTCTGTTCCCGTTGAAGTTCAGCTTCTTGCGGGAATATATGATAGGCTCAGTATTCTGATATGGTTTCAGACGAAGGACGGACACGCCGGAAGGAATAGGCCGGAAATGATAACGGATAAGATCCTGTGTCATGAAAAGCAGAAAAAGGATAAACATAAGGCGTTCGCGTCCGGAAGAGAGTTCGAAAGGGCAAGGCAGAGAATAATCAATGGCGGAAAATAACGGAATCAATATTGCAAAAGCATATGTGCAGATCATTCCTACCACAAAGGGCATAGGCAAGAGCATAGCTGCCGGCATAAATTCGGAAGCAGGGAGCGTGGGCTCTTCGTCCGGAAAGAAAGTGGGTAACGCCCTGGTAAAAGGGATAGGTAAGGCGCTGGCGGTGGGCTCCGCGGCGCTTACCGCCGGCGCGGTCGCTGTAGGCAAGATTGTGAGCGAATCTGTAAGGGCTTACGCTGACTACGAGCAGCTTGTCGGCGGTATAGAGACAATGTTCGGCGCCAGAGGGGCAAAGAGCGTTGAGGAATACGCCGATCTCGTTGGTCAGAGCGTAGATCAGGTAGCTGATAAGTATGCTTCGCTCAAAGCGGCAGAGGCTGATATGATGGCTAACGCAGCAAATGCGTGGAAGACTGCCGGACTGTCAGCCAATGACTATATGGAGCTGTCTACGAGTTTTGCGGCCGCGCTGGTAAGCAGTCTTGACGGCGATACAGAAAAAGCCGCAAAGGCTGCGGATAAAGCTATCGGCGATATGTCAGATAACGCCAACAAGATGGGAGCGGATATCTCGTCTATACAGAGCGCTTATCAGGGCTTTGCGAAACAGAATTATACAATGCTGGATAATCTGAAGCTCGGTTATGGTGGCACCAAGACGGAGATGGAACGTCTTCTGAAGGACGCAGAGGCTATCTCCGGAGTGAAGTTTGATATATCTTCGTATGCTGACGTAGTGGAGGCTATCCATGTTATCCAGGATAATATGGGTATCACCGGAACGACTGCCAGAGAGGCGGCTTCTACCATATCCGGTTCGCTCAGCTCGATGAAGACATCCTGGTCAAATGTGCTGGTCGGAATAGCTGACGATACTTCTGACTTCGACAGTCTGATCAACAACCTGGTCGAGAGCATATCCACCTTTGGAGAAAATATAATGCCTCGTATCGAGATAGCCATTGACGGAGTAGCCAAACTCGTGGAGAAGCTCGCTCCGAAGATTGCAGAGAAGCTTCCCGGGATGGTGACAAAACTGCTTCCGTCGCTCATAGATGCGGCGACTTCCCTGGTCGTGGGATTGGCGGAATCATTTCCGCAGTTGGTTCCTGCGCTTCTTGATGGTGCTCAGGCTATGATCGCAGGCCTTATCAAGTCTTTCCCGAAAATTCTCAAATCACTGGCTTCGGCATTAAAAAGCGCTCTAACCGGAATTTTTAAAAAGATAGGCGCAGAGGTTAAACTTGATTCACTTTTTAAGTCGTTTGAAAACGTTGGTGCCTTCATCAAAAAAACGCTCCAGCAGGCAGCCAAACTGATTAAACCTGCAGTCGGGATTCTGACAAGTGTTTCCAATGCTATTGTAAGCGTTCTCGAAAAAATCACTGCAAGCAGAGAGACAATGAACGTAATCTTGGGAGTCGCTGGTGCGGCCGTGACGCTTGTGGGCGCATTCAAAGCATTTGTGGCCATAAGGGGCATTGTAGTCGGTGCCATCAATGCCATCACGGCGGCTATGGATACTAATCCTATCTTCCTGGCTATCTCCGCCGTGGCGCTTCTGGCAGGAGCGTTCATTGGGCTGGCTTCCGCGGCAGCAGAATCCCGCGAGGAGCAGTTGGAACAGCAATATGGACTTAAAGGGGCAACAAGAGAACTGGTAGATGCCATCAATGAAGAGGCGGAAGCATGGCGCGAGGCAAGATCAGCAATGGCTGAGCATGCAAAAGACGTTGAGGATGAAAACACCCTCACGCAAGGTTTGTGGAAAGAACTTCGTAACATAGTTGATGAAAATGGCAAAATTAAAAAAGGCTATGAAGACAGGGCGCAAGTGATTACTGGTGCTCTTGCTGAAGCCCTGGGAATAGAAATAGAAATTGTTGACAATCAGATTGTTAAGTATGACGAGCTATCTCAAAAACTTGACGAGGTTATAGCTAAAAAAAGGCTAAGTACCTTGGTAGACCTCGGAGAAGAACGTTATGCTGAAGCATATGCCGGACAGGCATCAGCTTATGATGAATGGATAGCAGCAGCACTGAAAGTTCAGGAAAAGCAAAAAGAGGTGAATGCGCTGTGGGATGAATGGGAGCGTCTACAGACTATAGCAGAAGAAACGAGATATACTCCGGATCTTTTGGATTCAGCTGCGGCGGGTACGGCATACTTAACAGCTAAAAACGCTCTTGATGAATTGGTTTCGGCCGAAGACAAGGCAGCCGCTAAGTACAGCGAGTATACTGAATTTGTGACGGGATACGAGAATGCGCTCGCAGCCTCCGTGAGTGGTTCGGTCGATGAGATTGTTTCCGCCGCAGACAGCTTTTCAAATACTATATTTAGAACCGAAGAAGACTGGGTATTGGTTGGGAGAAGAGCTGGAAAAGGACTGGTTGATTCGCTGCAGCAGGCAATCACGGACGGAAAGACCGATGTTGAAACGGCCACACACCAAGTGATGGACGCTTTAAGAGCAGGTGTTATTTCTCCGGAAGACTTTGAAAAATTCATAACTGAATCAGCAGTGGGTATTCCTGATGGAATAGTTAGTCAGGAAGATAGCGTTGAATCTGCAATAGACAATCTTATGCAAGCCGTGAAGGACGGATTTATAACGCAAGACCAGGCAAAGACTTGGGCTGAGGATATGATGTTCGGCTTTCAGTACGGAGTCAAAAACATGGACGATTCAGTCATTAAAACTGTTCAGGACTTCGCAGACGAAATTAAAAAACGCCTTCACTTTTCTGTTCCTGACGTCGGTCCGCTTGCAGACGCAGACGAATGGATGCCGGACTTCATGGATCTTTTGGCCGGCGGCATCCGGGCAAATTCTGGAAAGGTTATAGGCGAAGTGTCCGCCCTGGGCTTTGACATTAACGAGACTATGGCAGCACTCGCGGATGATCAGACATTAGGCGCAGATCTGTCTCTTTCAATGTCGGCGTCATCATCAATGATGCAGACGGCAGAGGCAGCAGATAAGGGCTCGCTCCTGGCGTCGATATCCAGAAAACTTGACAACCTGAAAATCTATCTCGACTCCGGAGCTCTGGTTGGTGGCGTAAAAACAAAGATTGATGAAGCTCTGGGAAGTAATAGCATCCTCGCCGGCAGAGGCGTGGCGTACTGATAGTGGTCGACCAATATGGCGCTCCTTCGGGGGCGTCTTTTTTATTGGTTGGATATGCTATTTTATACTTGAAAAAACCGAAAGGACAAAGAAATGCTGACAGGCGTAAAAATAGATGACATAGATACAATGGACAGGTGGGGGCTGATTCTGCTTGATGACGTAAAGATAGATGCGCCAAAGCAAAAAACCTCAAAAGTAGATGTTCCTGCTGCAGACGGTAGTCTGGATCTGAGCTACGCTCTGACCGACGGCGAACCGGTATTTGAAGACCGTGAAATCTCATTCACGCTTTTTACGTGGGGTGCGGAACTTATAGGCAATCCTGACGGTGACGGAGACGCCTGGAGCCTTGATGAAGTCGGTCGCAGAGGCAATCCGGCAGATGACGAAAACTATGAATTGATATCATCATCGTTGTTTGCCTTTCTTCACGGTCGCCAGCACAAGCTGTGGCTCCCGGATGATGACACACATTATTACAAGGGTGTATTCTCTGCCGGCCAGAAGGCGCACAAAAGCGGACGCATACCTGTCAGCGGCATAGTACATCCGTACAAATTCAAAAACGAAGTCACGGAAGCGTCGGTGACAATCGGAAGTTCCGGAACTGAACTTATCATACTATATAACGAACAGAAAGCTGTTATTCCGGATATCACTTCCAGCGGAGCAGCTACGTTATATTGGAACGCCAGTTCGGCGACGCTTACCGCCGGAAAAAACAGGATATCTGATTTGAAACTCAAAGCGGGCGAGACGGTTATTCGCATTAAGGCCGCAGAAGGAACAACTGTCACTTTTACTTATCAGGAAAAGAGGTTCTGATGTACAGAGTATACTGCGACGATATCCTGATACATGATCCGCTGGCAGGCGATTCTGATTATCTGCTTTTTGATCCGGTAATCACCGAAGAAGAAAACAAGGCTGCCTCATTCACTTTCACGATATATCCCAATAATGTGGGGTATAAGGCAATGCAGCGGTTTACCAGCATTATTGAAGTAAGCAGAGACGGAACGTTGCTATTCCGTGGCCGCATAATCAGTGATAAGCAGACCTGGAATAATGCTCATGAGGTGACTTGCGAAAGCGAGTTTGCATATCTCAATGATACGATCATCAGACCATACAAGTTTACTTCCACCATTAAAACCACGCTTCGGTTCTTCCTGAATCGACATAACGAACAGGTGGAGCAGAGGCGCCGTATCTATCTTGGTACTGTCAGTATGCCGAATCCGGAAGATACACAGGATTTTGAGGCTGATGATTACGGCAGCACCATGAAACAGATCACGGACAAGCTGGTCAGTGAAAATGGCGGTTATCTCAGATTTCGGCGTTATGCCGGAAAAAACTATCTGGATTATCTGAGCGAGATAACGGATGAATGCGGACAGGAGATCCGGCTCGGAGAAAACCTCCTGGAGTTTTCCGCCGAATCAAAGGGAGAAGATGTAGTAAGCTGCCTGATTCCGCTCGGCAAAAAAGGTGAAGACGGCAACAGACTCACGATAGAGAGCGTAAACGGCGGAAAGGATTATATCCAGGATAGCGTGGCGATGAACCAATACGGAGCTGTTTTTGCAGTTCGACAATATGACGATATCGAAAGCGCATCCGCGCTCCTGGCGAAAGGGCGCAAGGAATTGAAAGAACTGACAAAGGGTATCCAGAGCATCAGTCTGACGGCCGCAGATCTGAGCTTAGCAAACGAAAGTGAAGATCCATTCCGCTTTCTCACAAATGTCAATGTTGTTGATGAAAAGCATAATGTCAAAGGGCGGTTTTTGATTACAAAGAAAACAACGAATCTTAATTCGGCCGCCGATAATAAGATAACTATTGGAAAAGAAATAAAAAGCATCAGCAGACTGATTAAGAACAGGAGTACACAATGAGAGATGTAGTTATAACCCAGAAGATGATTATCCCTATCGGTCGCAGAGGCGAGAATAACGCGACGCGGATTGTTTTTCCGCTTCCGGCGTGGGTGGGCCCGTATGGCGAAGGCGGAGAGTTTGCTCTGCTGGTCCGCCGCCATGGTGAAAGTACATTGTATCCTGCCGTAGTCACCTATGACGGCAGAAATGTTTACTGGATTGTGACTGCGGCGGATACGGGTATCGCAGGAAAAGGTGAAGCACAGCTCATATATAGCCTCGGCGGTGCAATCGCAAAGACTGTTGTTTTTGAAACATATGTGTCCGAGTCAATAGTATCTGCCGGAACCGTCCCGGATCCGTGGGAAGACTATACCGCCGAAATACTTGAATACGCGCAGAGGGCAGAGGCGGCCGCAGAGGAAGCTGAAAGCTATGGTGCAGGCTCAGTCAAATGGTCTGCAGCGCAGAGCCTTAATTCAGATCAGCAAGCTGTTGCAAGGGAGAATATTGGCGCGCTGGGATATGATGAAAATGCAAGCGGCGTTGGCCGAGCAAAAGCTTACACGACTCCGTCAACGTCTGGAGGCGAATTTGAAATTTACTCCGGTGGTTACAGGGTATTTGGCAAACTGGTTGATGTGTTCATCCGGGCGCGTCTTATCGACTCTTCCAAAAGCCTGGTATCAGGCAGCTACTACTCGTTGGCGCATGGACTGCCGCTTGTCGAGTCATCTGAGTCAAGCATGAGCCGTCCCATCAGTGCGGTTATGGAGACTTACAGAAGCGACGTCGCAAATCCCGGTTGGTATCCGACGGGCAGTATGAATCTTAAAGGATACGTCTGGAAGGGAGCAAATGCGCAGTCATGTCATGTTGGCATAGTGTCGATGGATGGAGGAGTTCTGGCAAGAACGAACACCCTGATAACTATAGCCGGTTCATATATGATGAGGTAAGTATGAAGGTTCTGAATCCACAAAACGAAGAGATAAAAAAAATATATCAGTGGGACGCCGGTCTCATTCTCGAATTTGAATTCGCTTCGGGCGGATATGCGCATTTTAAGCACGAAATGCTTAATGAAGAAGCTTTTTCTCTGGCGATTGATAGTGAGGGTCGCGTGCCGCTGCCCAATCAGCTGCTGCAGTATGCCGGCACTCTTACTGTATATCGCTATTTAGTTAGTGATAACTATGAGAAGACAGTAATCAAAAACGAGTTGACAATTGCCGGCCGTCCCGAGCCACCAGAATACATTTTGGATCCGACGCCGGTCATATCATATCCGGAACTTATCGACCTTGTTGCTGATATGCGTGATCTCAGACGTGAGTGGTCGGTCGCAGAGGCTCACACAGAAACTCTTGACCCAGGAGAAGACGCAGGCGTAGAGGTGGAGGTTGGCGAACACGGCGTGTCGTTCCTTTTCGGCATTCCCAGAGGCAGACAAGGCAATCCTGGAATGGACGGAAATGGCATTGTCAGCGTCGAAAAGACTTCGACAAGCGGTCTTGTTGATACATATACCATCAGATATACGAAAAGCATACCTACAACTTTTGATGTTACAAACGGCAAGGATGGCAATCCGGGACTTAACGGCGCAGAAGGATTGTCGATGTATATCAACACGAAAAGTACGTCAACGTCCGAAATCATCAATGATATGGTGCGTGAAAGAATCGATGTTCCGGATGGACGCACACTGAAGGTGAATGACCTTGTGTTGCTTACCAAGAATAGTAATGTGTATGTTGTGACTGGCTTTCCGTCAGAAACCCTTGTTGCCGTGAAAAAAATCGGCACACTTGCGCTTCCGGCAGATGGTTCAATCACGACAGATAAACTTGCTACGGGGGCGGTAACAAATGCAAAAATCGCAGACGCCACTATTGATGGCGCAAAAATGCGAGACGGCGCAGTGTACGCAAGCAAAATTGCAAATAACGCCGTTACAGAGGCGAAAATCCAAGCAAGTGCCGTGTCAACCGAAAAAATGGCTGCAAAGGCAGTTACGACTCCAAAGATTGCAGACGAGGCAGTTACGAGCGCAAAGCTTGATCCGGCTTTGTATTCTCGAATCTATAATCATACAGTTTTATTGTGGGAGAACACGGATGTTGAGTCCGGCATGGGGAATGAAGGCGAAGCAGTCTTCAACCAAACGCTTAATCCCTCTATATACTCCCAGATTACTATTGAATTTGCAATAACGAATACTTCTTCGGAACGTGTCGAAATGACCATTCCGGCTGAAACTTTCGGCTCTGGGAGTGGTATTGTGTATCGCGCTTCAGTTGACTATCGAGCCTTTAATTCGACGGCGAAACCTCGCGGACGTCAAATTAAAGGACTTTCAACATCAAAAATGACGTTCTCAAACGGCTATGAGGATGGTGCAGTCAATTCGCAGCGTATGGTGCCGACGAGGATATGGGGGATAAGGTAATGACCGAAATATTGATAGCTATTATTTCGTCAAATGCACTCCTGGCATTGATCCAGTTCCTGATCCAGCGCCGTGACGGCCGTAAGCAAGAGCTGAAAGAACTCAAGGCAGATATGCGCAAGCTCGAAATGGACAGCGTCCGTCAACAAATGCTGATTCTGATGAGCAATTATCCGGAAGATCTTCATGAGATAATGACGCTGGCGGAACGGTATTTTGCTCAGCTGAAGGGAGATTGGTATATGACCACGATTTTTCACAAGTGGCTCGAAAGAAATAATATAGCAAAGCCTGAATGGTTTGATTTCAAAACGAAGGGAGAATAGACACAATGAAATTTTTGGTAATTGTCGCAATCGCGATAGTAATCGAGACGCTGACGGAGTACCTAAAGCGTATGCTGCCGGAGCTTGCCTCACACACGTGGGTGGTTCTGCTGCTTACTGTGGTTCTGGGTATCACGGCAGCCATTGCATTTAATGCTGACATTTTTGCTGAACTGGGATTTGATTCGGACATCCCGCTGTTTGGCCGAGTGATTACCGGTCTGCTTTGCGCCGGCGGCAGCAATATGATCTACGACATAATCAGTCGAATCCAGGGAGGAGGCGCAGAGGATGAGTGATATAATAATAGGCTCTGCCAGGATGGGAGAGAACGGAAAGATAACCGGCGGTAAGCCCGGCGATCAGAAGCAGACGAAAAGCACTTCTGATTACAACGGCGAAGTATCACTCCAAAAGTTCTACATTCATAAAAAAGGATGGGTAATCTTGAGAGCTAAGCAGCTCATCGGTTCAGAGAAGCTCGCAGAGGCCATGAAGACAGCCTGCAATAATCCGAATATCGGATACAACCAGGATGACAGATACGGCGTGATTAAGCATGGCGTCGCGACAAAGAAGAAATGTAATTCGGACTGCAGCTCCCTTGTCAGAGCTTGCGTGATCTACGCCACCGGAAAGGATGTCGGTGACTTCTCCACAAGCGACGAAGCAGCCGTGCTGGTAAAGTCGGGACTGTTCGATAAGGTATCATACAAAGCAGGAGACAAGCTGTATGCCGGTGATATCCTGGTCACTAAGACGAAGGGGCATACCGTTATCGTAGTCAGCTCACCGGACAGCCGCAAATCTATAACGTATCCGACAATCAAAAAAGGCTATAAGGATTCCGAAAAAGGCGGGAGCTTCTGCAAGCTCCTACAGCATAAGCTGAATCAGATTGGAATCACTGATAACTCCGGCAAGCGCCTCTCAGAGGACGGGAGCTGCGGAGCCAAGACGGCAGAGGCAATCAAGCGATTCCAGAAGAAATACGGTTTGTCTGTTGACGGAAGCTGTGGCCCGAAAACGTGGGCGGCAATCAATTCTATGACGTAACCTTTTTTTCATATTTTTTCTCTCACTTATCAGGTATTCAGTTCGGCTGGCCTGAACTTTTTTTAGAAAAAATGAAAAAAACAATAAATAATTGTTGACATAGTAAGATAACTATGATATTATAACAATGTAAGGAAAATAAAAGAAAGGAGGCAAGCAAATGAGTAAGAGAAACAAAAAAGATGAGAACAACGCCGACCGCATCGTTCTCATCATCGAGTTGCTCCATGTTATAGCGGCTATCATTGGTCTGATAACAAAGCTTATAGAGTAGCTCGGGGGGAGGGGAACCTCCCCTGTGCTAAAATCATATATTTTTTTAGTGTTTTTGTCAATCGAAAAAAGGAGGTGAAATAATGTTAGGCGTCATTTTAGACTGCATACAAATCGCGTGCAGCATAACGATCATTATAATAATTTTTAAAAAGAAATAATATTTTGCTGACCTATCGGCATGACGGGGAGACAGGAGAACCGTATGGCAAAAACGAAAAATGAGATCCAGCGCGAGTACGAAAAGAAAACCGATTATGCAGCGCAGAGGAAATATGCTCAAAAAAACACCAGGCATATCGGATTGATTTTCAATCTTAATACTGATCAGGACATACTGGCAAAGCTCGATAGTGTCGAGAATAAAACCGGATACATTAAGCGCCTGATAAGGGATGATATTATGAAGGAAAAAACCAGTTAAAAAAAACCTACATAAAAACCTACATGGAGATGTAATTTTATATTATTTTATGCTATTTTACGCTATTAAACACAAAAGCCGTAAAATGACCGCAAAGCCGCTCTGGGAGCGCGTTTGAGATGTGATAATATTGCACAATATTAAACGCTATTTTACTCAAAGTTAATTTTGACGTGGATGGGGTCAGGGGTTCGAGTCCCTTAGTGCCCACTCCGTTAAAAGCCTCGATATCAGATGATTTCGGGGCTTTTTTGTTTGCCGTTATCGGCAAAAACCTGATAACGATTAGGCTTAAAACATTGATTTTTGCCGATAATTTGTTATAATAACTATTAGAGCGAAAGGAGGTTTCTTTATGAACTATATCTCTGTAGCCGAAGCGGCAAAACGATGGGGAGTTTCAGAGCGCAGCGTAAGAAATTATTGCGCACTTGGCAGAATTGGCGGAGCTTTTTTGAACGGAAAGACCTGGAATGTTCCGGAAACTGCGGAAAAGCCTGACCGGATCAATAAGCGCTCTCAAATACCGCAGAACCTCATTTCTCGCTTGAAAGCCGAGAAAAAAGCCGGTCTTCACGGTGGAATATATCATCGCATTCAGATTGATTTGACATATAACTCGAATCATATTGAAGGCATCAAATTGACGCATGATCAGACACGATATATCTTTGAAACGAATACTATCGGGCTTACGGGAATTGTTAGAGTTGATGACGTGGTGGAAACAGCGAACCATTTCAAATGCATTGATATGATTATTGACAATGTTTCATATGCGCCGGGCGAACAGTTCATCAAGCGTCTTCATGCCGTTCTGAAAAACGGAACATCTGATTCACGTCAGGACTGGTTTGCCGTCGGAGATTATAAAATGCTTCCGAATGAAGTCGGAGGAAAAGAAACGACCGCGCCTGAAGACGTAGCAGCCCAAATGAAACAGCTTTTATCCGGGTATAATGCTATTGAGAAAAAAACATTCGACGATCTTTTGGATTTTCATTATCGTTTTGAAGCAATTCACCCGTTTCAAGATGGTAACGGACGTATCGGGCGGCTTATGCTGTTCAAAGAGTGTTTGCGAAACAATTATGTTCCGTTTATCATATCGGATGATATGAAGTTGTTCTATTATCGCGGTTTGCAGAATTGGCGGACAGAACGCGGTTATCTGCGTGATACTTGCCTTTCGGCACAGGATCGTTTTAAAAAAATTCTGGATTATTTCAAAATACAGTACGACAACGAATAAGAATATCTATTTTTCTTGATATTCCATTGATGAGGTTGTTTTGCTGGAACAGATTTAACGATTGAAAACTCACAAACTCCTAGTTTTGTGAGTTTGACATACTGTCTGTCATTGTAAAAACTCAGATATGGAAAAAACAGCGGTATTGTGTTATATTAGTACCGTAGTTTTTACAGAGGATACGCAAAGGAGAAAACAGATATGGAAATGAAATTTTACGTATGCGAGACCTGTGGACAGATGGTGGCCATAGTTGACAAAAAGGCCTGCCCTATTATGTGCTGCGGAAAGCCCATGAAGGAAATCATCCCCGGAACCACAGACGCCGCTCTTGAAAAGCATGTGCCGGTCATAACAGTCGACGGAAACAAGGTTACCGTAGACGTCGGTGCCGTCGCTCATCCCATGCTGGCAGAGCATTACATCGAATGGATCGCACTCAAGACCGCACAGGGAAATCAGAGAAAACGCCTCGAGCCCAGACAGGAGCCGAAGGCCTGCTTTGCAATCTGCGAAGGAGACGAGGTCGAAGCGGCCTACGCCTACTGCAATCTTCACGGGCTCTGGAAAGCCTGATCAAAAACCCAAACGCGATAGGGCGGATATTGCCTTTTGGAAATATCCGCCTTGTCAGTGAGACAGGAGAAAATCTATGCTTAAAATCGACAAAACAATCGAAAACGGAAAAGCCGTTATTGCCCCGGAAGGCAGACTTGACACTGTTACTTCCCCCGATATGGAAAACGCTATCAAGGAAACCATTCCCGGAATCAGCGAGCTCACCCTCGACCTCGCAAATCTCGAATACATTTCATCAGCGGGTCTGCGCGTTCTTCTTTCCGCCCAAAAAGCCATCGGCGGCGCCGGCGGTTCGATGAAAATCCGCAATGTAAACGACACTATAATGGAAATATTCGACATCACGGGATTTTCGGATATTCTCACCATCGAATAACGGTTAACCGGAAATGAAAATAAAAGAAAACTCCCCACTCGGCAAGCTGAAAACCCTGCTGACTGTCGATGACGTTTTTCATGAAACTGAGATACAGGCAAACAAGCTCGGATCGCTGATACTTTTGTGCAGCGGTATTTTTCTTGTTATAACGCTCATTCTGACAGCTATCGGCATATTCCCGCTGTCGTGGGAATCCATGTTCTCGATAGCTATACAGGCCATTGCCGAGATATTAATTCTACTGATTGTAAGCCGCATTGTCAAAAACGATGCCTGGTGGCTGAAACCTCTGCTGCTCATAGGCATTACTTTTGTTTTTGCACGCCTCGACAGCATGCTGACGCACAAAACGGCCATCCTCATGGTCATCCCCGTGGTTTTCAGCAGCCGCTATTTTTCACGGAGACTGACAGTATTTGCCTCGCTGTTAGCCACGGCCGTTTTTTTGGCCTCGTCGGTGTGGGGCGCGACACACGGTCTGATAAATCTCAATATCGTCACTATGGACGCCGGCACCGAAATGACGGCCACCGGCGGTTTTCTGGGCGATGCGATTATAAACGCCGGCGTCACCGACGAAATGCTGATTGTCAATACCGTACTGTACGACTACCTGCCCAGGTGGCTGATGTTTTCTATTGTATCCATTATCAGCTGCAACATCGCCCGCCGTGGCAAAGAAATGGTCACGATTCAGCACGAAAAAGACATAAAATCTGCCCGTATTGAATCCGAGCTTAATCTTGCCACGAGCATCCAGGCAGATATGCTGCCCAATATCTTCCCCGCATTTCCGGAAAGAACGGATTTTGATATTTATGCCAAGATGGATCCGGCAAAGGAAGTTGGCGGCGATTTTTACAATTTCTTCCTGATAGACGAAGATCATCTCTGTATGATGATTGCGGACGTCTCCGGAAAGGGCATACCCGCGGCACTGTTTATGATGGCGTCTATGATTCTGCTTGCCAATAATGCATCTATGGACAAGAGCCCTGCGCAGATTCTGACAGACGTCAACGCGGCCATTTGTTCAAACAACCGTGAAGAAATGTTCGTCACGGTTTGGATCGGGATTCTGGAGATATCCACCGGAAAGCTCACGGCGGCCAACGCAGGACACGAATATCCCATTATCAAACGCCCGGGCGGAGACTTTGAAGTATTCAAAGACAAGCACGGCTTTGTTATCGGGGGAATGGCCGGCGTAAAATACAAAGAATACGAGATTATGCTCGAAAAAGGCTCAAAAATCTTCGTGTATACTGACGGCGTTCCCGAGGCAACCGACAAAGACGAGAATCTGTTCGGCATTGAGCGCATGCTTGCAGCGCTCAACAGTGACCCCGGCGCAGATCCTCAGCATATATTGGAGAGTGTCCGCGCGGCGGTTGACGGTTTCGTAAACGAGGCGGAGCAATTCGACGATCTTACGATGCTTTGCATGGAATATAAAGGCTGACAGGCTTTTATGAATAAAGGATAAAAATATGGAAAACAAAAAAACAATCGAAATCAAGCTTTCCGGAAGAATAGATTCCGGCAATTCAGCTCAAAAAGAAGAGGAAATACTCTCGCTTCTTGCGGGGCAGGAGGGAGCCGCTGTGCGAATCGACGCATCGGAACTGGATTATATCTCGAGCGCCGGCCTCAGAGTGCTCCTCCGCGTCAGAAAAGCCTTTCCAGAGCTCTCCATCGAAGACGTAAGCTCCGAGGTTTACGAAATCTTTGAAATGACCGGATTTACCGAAATGATGGCAGTAAAAAAAGCTTACCGCGTCGTCTCTGTCGAGGGCTGCGAGGTCATCGGCGAAGGCTTTAACGGCAAGGTCTACCGCATTGACAGGGACAATGTAGTCAAAACCTACAAAAACGCTGACGCTCTCGCAGAAATACAGCACGAGCGCGAGGTTGCCAGACTGGCTCTGGTGCTCGGAGTTCCCACGGCCATTTCCTATGACGTGGTGCGCGTCGGCGACAGCTACGGCTCAGTTTTTGAACTCCTGAACGCCACGTCCTTTGCCAGGATTCTCGCCAAAGAACCGGAGCGCTTTGACTGGTGCGTAGACGAGTATGTAAAACTGCTCAAAAAGATTCATTCGATCTCCGTGCCCGAGGGAAAGCTTCCTGCCATAAAGCAGAAAAACGTCGGAGCGGTCAAAAATATTATCGGACTTCTCCCGGACGGACTCGGTGAAAAACTGCTCGCCATGGTTGAGGCTATTCCCGATACGGACAATATGATTCACGGCGACTACCACAGCAAAAACGTAGTTCTTGCGGATGGCGAGGTGCTGCTTATCGATATGGACACGCTTTCAGTGGGACACCCCATTTTTGAACTGGTATCCATGTACAATGCCTACGTCGGCTATTCGGAATACGATCCTTCGATAGTGCTGGCGTTCCAGGGCTTTGACGCCGATGTTGCCCGCAGATTCTGGCACGATTCGCTGGCTGCGTATCTCGGCACGAAGGACGAGAAAAAGATTAACGAAATAGAAGAAAAGGTTCGCTGCCTGGCATACGGACGCCTGATTGACTGGAGGACCCGTCATCAGAGCGGAGACGCAGAGGCGGACAAAGCCACTATCGATCTCTGGAAGAGCAGACTCATAAAGCTCCTGGGGCATGTGGACAGCCTTGATTTTGAAACCTGTTGCAGTGCGGAGGAGAGCAGCGACCTCGAGCTTGAGGCCGCGCCGGAAAACCTTCAAAAGGTTCTGGATTTTGTAGGTTCACGTATGGCCGCACTGGATCTTTCCACAAAACTGCGCATGCAGATGGATCTGGCGGTCGAAGAAATATTTATTAATATTGCCAATTATGCCTATCACCCCGGGAGGGGAAATGCAGTCGTACGCGTTGAGACCACCGAGGATCCGGTTACGGTAACCATTACGTTTATTGACAGGGGAATTCCCTACGATCCGCTCAAAAAACAGGATCCCGATCTTACGCTTTCGGCGGAAGAGAGGGGCATCGGCGGTCTGGGCATCTTCCTGACCAAGAAAGTCATGGACGACGTTTCATACGAATACAGAGACGGTCAGAATATACTTAAGCTAAAAAAGAATTTCTGAGTTTTTTATATGCAGAACGGCAGAATAATCAAGAATACTTTTTACGTGCAGGTGGCGGCCATGGTTGCCGCCTCTGTTACGTCCATGCTTGGTTCGCTGATAGACGGTATCATTATCGGACAGTATCTCGGCGTGGATGCCATCGCATCTTTCGGTATTGTAAGTCCACTTGTAGCAGCCGTGACGCTGCTTGGCGCAGTTATTTCCTCCGGCGCCCGCGGGCGATTTGTATGGCTCATGGGCAGCGGGAAAACAAAAGAAGCTCAAAAGGTCTTTTCGCTGTCGCTGATAATGGCTGTCGCGCTCGCCGCTTTCATAACGCTTGTCGTAATAATCCTGTCCGGACCGATTGCCTCACTGCTCGGTGCCACCGGGAACGCGGCCGCGCTTATGCCCAAAGCAAGAGCCTATCTGATAGGTGTTTCTCTCGGCTTTCCGGCGAGCAGCGCGATGTGGGTGCTGTGGGCATTTATCCCCATCGATAATGACCGCAACCTGCCGGTTATAGCCTCTCTTGTGATGGCCGCAGTCAATATTCTGCTCGATTTTGCCGTCATCTTTGTGTTCCACGGGGACACCTTTGAGATGGGGCTGGTAACGTCAATCAGTTATCTGGTTGCCGTGGCCGTGCTGCTGATACATTTTTTGAAAAAGGACGCTTTCCTGAAGCTTAGATTCAAAAAGCCTTCACTGAAGGAAACGCTGGAAATACTCGAGGAAGGCGCTCCTTCCGGCGTGCATCGCATAGGTCATTCCGTCACGGGAGTAGTTATGAACCGTATTCTGGCCGTGATTGCTTCCTCCGGAGCCATAGCCGCCTATTCAGTTTACGGTCAGACGGAAGCGCTGCTTCTTCCCATCGTGCTTGGCGTTGCGGACACTGTTTCGGCTCTGTCCGGAGTTCTTGCGGGAGAGCAGAACAGACCTATGATCAGAAGGCTTCTCGTTACCTCTGCGCAAACGACATTTATTCTTACCTTGCTGATTTCCGCTCTGACGTGGATTATGGCTCCGCAGCTTGCGTCATGGTTCATCAGTGACAACCAGTCTGCACTTGATTTATCCACAAGCGCGGTGCGGGCATTTGTGGCCGGACTGCCTCTTCATGGATTGAATCTCATCTATCTGGACTATATTCACGGTATCGGCAAAGTGAAATTGTCCGCGCTTACCGCCTTTTTCGCGGAGTGCGTCTTTATAATTATGTCTGCCGTAGTGCTGGTGTTTTTCATCGGCGCCGCCGCGGTGTGGTTTGCCTTCCCCGTGGCTCAGGTACTGCTTTTGATTTATTACTTTATCGTATCGTCTGTTGAAAGCCGCAGGATGAAGATAGAACGAGAAAATGTCTGGAATCGCATATTGCTTTTGCCGGACAGCTTTGACACGGCGGAATCAGAGAGAATGGATCGCAGCATCGCCTCTATGGAAGAGGTCGCCGCGCTTTCGCAGGAGGTATGGAGCTTTTGCGACTCGCTCGGCTGCGACGAGCGCCGCCGGTATCTGATTTCTCTTGCCGTTGAGGAAATGGCCGGAAATGTAATAAAGCACGGTTTTTCAAACGACAGAAAAAAACACGGAATCGACATCCGTGTTATGAAAAAAGGCAATGATTTTATTATCCGTATCAGGGATGATTGTCTGATTTTCGATCCGGTAAAGCAGCTAAAGCTTTATTCGGACGAAGACCCCACGCACCATATCGGTCTCAGAATGATAGTCGAAACCGCCAAAGAAGTGCGTTATACGAGCCTTTTGAGGCTTAATAATCTTACTATCAGAATATAAACTCCCGTTTATTTATATTGCTCGTAGAGCCTTGCCACCTCGGCCTCGGCTGTTTTGTAGAGCTCTCTGAGCTCCGCTTTGTCGAGCCCTTCGGAAGGAATCGGTTTTCCGAAAACGTTAATCATTTTTGTGGGCTTTACATATGGCAGATGATTTTCAAAAGCTTCATCGCCGCGGAGCTGAGCTACCGGCACGATGGCGCAGCCCGCTTTTTCGGCTATGCGGAAGCTCCCGGCGTGAAACGGCAGATTTCCGTCCTCGTGGCCTCTGGTGCCTTCGGGATAAATCCAGATATACTTGCCGTTTTTAATATCCTCCGCGGCATGATTAACCACCTTGAGTCCTTCTCTGGGATTGTCCCTGTCCAGAAAAATGCAGCCCATATATTCCATCCATATTTTAAAAGGCAAAAACTTTTTGAACTGCTTTTTGCCTATATAACCCAGGCGGATTTTCTTCATGTCGGGGTAAACGGTTATGATATCGAAGAAACTGCGGTGATTCGCGACAAACAGAGAGGGCTCATCGGGAATGTTTTCGAGCCCGATATTGTCAGCCTTGACGCCGACGATAAATCTGACCATTCTGATGCCGCCGCAGCCCATTACTCTCGCGGCTTTTTCCTTTGCAAGAGGCGAGATTTTGCCCACGAGCCAGAGCACGGGCAGGGCAATAAGGCTGAAAACTGTTAGAAACAAAAGAGCCAGAAATGCGGCAATAAATGTTCTGAAATAATAAATAACTATCATTTGGCGCCCTTCCCCTCGCTGCCGAGCAGGGCAGCCTTTAGATTGTATAGTTTGTCAGAAAGATCCACGTGCACGTTGTGCGGATTTACGAGGCGTCTGGTTTCATCCCAGAGAGTATCCAGCTCCTGATGGCAGAAGTCAGCGATTTCTTTGAGAGAAGGATTCTCATAGACGCATTTTCCGTTTTCGAATATCGGCACGAGAAGCTCTCTTATGGTATATGTGCCTCCCTCCAGCAGGGACTTTTTCCAGGTATATAACGGATCGAAAATCGTCAGATTTTTTGTATCGTCAAATTTTTCATCCGAGAGCGAAATCAGATCGGCAATAATCTTTCCTGTCTCTTTTGAGTAAAAACGGAAGACGGTCTTGTCTCCGGGATTGGTGATTTTTTCCGGGTTTTCGGAAATCTTGATTTTGGCTTCCCACTGCCCGTCGTCGTTCATGATGGCTGCGAGCTTGTACACTCCGCCGAAAGCAGGGCAGTCCTTTGAAGTGATGAGATTTGTTCCCACGCCCCAGGAATCTATGCGGCAGCCCTGGCGCTTCAGGCTCATGATGATGTTTTCGTCAAGGTCGCACGACGCCGTGATTTTCGCGTCAGAAAAGCCGGCCTCGTCCAGCATGACGCGGGCTTTTTTCGAAAGATAAGCGAGGTCGCCGCTGTCCAGTCTGATGCCGATTCTGCCTTTTATTCCGGCGTCTCTCATTTCCTTGAAAACAGTAATGGCGTTGGGAATGCCGGAGCGGAGAGTATCATAAGTGTCTACAAGCAGAGTGCAGGAATTGGGGTAATACTTTGCATACGTTCTGAAAGCGGTCAGCTCGTCCGGAAAGCTCATAATCCAGCTGTGAGCGTGCGTCCCCATTACAGGCACATTGAACATCTGACCGGTGAGGACGTTGCTGGTGCCGACGCAGCCGCCTATTACCGCGGCTCTGGCGCCGTAGATGCCGGCGTCCGGACCTTGCGCCCTGCGAAGCCCGAATTCCATTATGCCGCCGTCCTGAGCTGCATAGCAGACCCTCGCCGCCTTCGTGGCAATCAGGCTCTGGTGATTTATGATATTGAGCAGCGCCGTCTCCACGAGCTGTGATTCAATAATCGGTGCGACTACCTTTACCAGAGGCTCATATGGGAAGACCACGCTTCCCTCGGGAATGGCGTAGATGTTTCCCGTAAAATGAAACCCCATCAGATAGTCGAGGAAATCCTCATCGAAAATGCCCAGCCCGCGCAGATAATCTATATCGTCATACTCGAAATGCAGGTTTTTTACGTAATCAATCAGCTGCTCGAGCCCCGCGCATATTGCGTACCCGCCGCCGCTTGGATTCGAACGGTAAAAGGCATCGAAAACGACCATGTTATTCTTTTTTTGCTTGAAATACCCCTGCATCATCGTCAGTTCATACAGGTCGGTCATCATTGTCAGATTTCTGCTCACGAAAGCACCTCCGTCGGCATGATTTAAGCCTTATAATATGTAGGGAATTTTAGCACATTATAGAAAAAAAGTCTATTTGAAGGGAAATCATGATATAGACATTCCCCCTCTTATGATGTATCATATTATGTATCATAAAACGGTATCAATACGGCAAAAACCGTAGTTTTTGTTTTTTTAAAAAGAAGGAATATGTTATGACACTTTTCAACGCCATGCACGAAGGCTTTACTTTAAACATTTTTCTGGAGCTGCTGCTAAGGCTTCTGGTCGCGTCCGCGTGCGGAATCGTTATAGGAATCGAAAGATCGAGAAGATTCAAGGACGCCGGAGTGCGCACTCACTTTCTGGTCAGCTTTTCCGCCTGCCTGCTTATGATTATTTCCAAGTACGCTTTTTCGGACCTTGTCAACGTCCCTGAATTGGGAATAGGGATGAAAGAAGCCGACCCCGCGCGTATAGCGGCGCAGGTTGTCAGCGGCGTTTCTTTCCTCGGCGCCGGTATTGTTTTCAGGGACAAACACCATACGGTTAAAGGTCTTACGACGGCGGCGGGAATATGGGCCGCCTCCGGCGTGGGTCTGGCCATAGGCGCGGGCCTGTATTACCTGGGACTCGCCTCCACCCTTATTGTCATAGTTTTGCAGCTGGTCATGCACAAGTTCGCCATAGGACATGACAGATATACCACCGGAGAGATTTACGCGGTCCTCAAGGATGACGAGGAAACCACGAAGCTCTTTTATCAAAAGCTTGAAGAATGGAAGGCGGTCGTCGCCGAGTCTAACATCGAAAGAGAAGACGGAAAGATTACTTTTATCCTGAAGGTCAGGCTCCCCATCAAGGGTGTGCATGACGAGATTTCCGGATTCGTTATGTCCAATTCAAATATCTACAGCCTGAAATACGAGGAGTGGGGCTGAGCCGACGCGGACGGTTTGTTTTTTTTCGCCTTGCAAACCCGCTGTGCTTGTGCTATGATTCTACTCCGTGACATATTATCCTTGCTCGGATTAAAGGCCGGGCCAGAGACCATAAGGAGGTAAAAAATGAACAAATACGAACTTGCAGTCGTTATCAGCTCCAAGCTCGAGGATGAAGACATAGCCGCGGCTCTCACCAAGGTTCAGGACTTCATCACGCGCTTCGGAGGCGTCATTGCTGACGTAGAAGATGCCGGCAAGAAAAAGCTCGCTTATGTGATTCAGAAGATGGATGAAGCCTACTACTACTTCATTCATTTTGAAGCCGAAGCGGACGTTCCTGCCAAGCTCGAAAAAGAAGTCAGCATCATGGAGCCTGTCATTCGTTATCTGTGCGTCAGAATGGACGAGAACTAAGAAAGAGGTATTCTATGAACAAGGTTTTACTAATGGGAAGGCTTACCAGAGATCCCGAAGTCCGTTACGGCGGAGCAGATAATCAGATGGCCATCGCCAGATTTTCCATCGCGGTCGACAGAAGACGCCGCGCCGGCGAAAACGTCGAGGCAGATTTCTTTAACTGCACGGCATTCGGAAAGCTCGGAGAATTCATCGAGCGTTATCTGAAAAAGGGAACCAAAATAGCTCTTACAGGCAGAATACAGAATGACAATTACACAAATCGCGACGGACAAAAGGTTTATTCCGTCCAGATTATCGCGGAAGAAATCGAATTTGCAGAAAGCAAAGGTTCTTCCGAATCTTCGGCTCCCGCACGCAGCGCTCAGCCTGCTCAGCCGGCGGCTCAGCCCGAGCAGCCCGAGACCGGCTTTATGGCAGAGCCCGAGGCTCCCGCGAGCTCAGACTTTGTCAGCGTTCCCGACGGAGTAGAAGACGAAGGTTTGCCTTTCAGCTAAGGCATTTTTACAGGAGGTTAGATTATGGCATTTAATAAAGATAAAGAAGGCGGATTTAAGAGACGCGGCGGCGACCGCCACAGGAGAAAAAAGGTCTGCGCTTTCTGCGGAACCGGTAAAGAGCCTGTGAGCTACAAGAACGTCGCTGTTCTTCGTAAGTTCGTTTCGGAGAGAGGAAAGATTCTTCCCCGCAGAGCGACCGGAACGTGCGCAGAGCATCAGAGAGCCGTCACACTGGCCGTAAAGCGTGCAAGACATCTCGCTCTTATGCCTTATCAGGTAGATTAAATTTCAGACAAAAAACGAGCCGTCGCAATTTGCGGCGGCTTTTTGAATGCTTTGCTGGCTTTTCAGCCTCTCAGCAGTTCCTTCATTACATATTCGTAAATGACCTGGTCGGAGCCTTTCCAATTGTCACAGAGTATCTGCGCCTGTTCCTCGGAGGGAACGGAGAGATTAATCTTCATCAGGGCCTCTTTTCCTTCGCGAATCTCGAGAGTGACGGTGTATTCGCCGAGCGAATTTTCCTGAAAGCCCGCCATGGTTCCGACCTGCTCGCGGAGCTTTATCATATTTTCATCGAGGAAAGCGTTCATATCATTTCTTACGCCCTCGGGAAGATCACCGCCGAAAAACTCCAGCGTGTCCTCACCCTCGCGCGTCAGAATATATCTGACATAATTGCGGATGGACTCCTCGCGCATAAGATGGGCGTCCAGAAGCTCCTGAAGGGCCTGCTGAAACGTAAAGTAAGAGCAGTACTCGCGCCCCAGCATAAAATCCGAAAGCTGCGACCTGGTCAGAGGGTACTTGACCGCACGCAGCAGATAGAGCATCATCAGTTTATAAAGAGTAAGCGGTTCCATATATTTCTCCAAAAACATTGAAGTAAATCATAGCAACTAAAAAACAATAAATCAAGCAATAAATATTTTTTAATTACTTGCTTTTTAAAAAAAAATACTTATAATGAACCTGTAAACATCATAAGGTGCATTTTCCGCATATTATCCGATTAATGAATTTAAAGAGACTTGACAATTGCATAAAAGGAGTTTGAGAATGCAGGATTTAAACAAAATGACTGTCTCGCAGCTGCGCGAAATGGCTAAAACGCTGGGTCTTTCGGGCTATGAAAAAATGAAAAAGACCGAGGTTTTCGCGCTTGTTATGAACACTTTAAATCCCGACGGCGTTTCTGACGCGCCTGCAAAGCGCAGAGGGCGTCCTCCCAAAAACGCCTCGGCCCCGGCGCCTGAAAAACAACCCGAAAAGCATTCCGCGCCGGCCACACCTCAGACAGAAAACGTTCGTACTGAAAAGCCGGAACAGCAGGTTAAAAAACCGGGAAGAAGAGGCAGGCCGCCCAAAAACGCCGCGCCCGCGACGGCTCCGGAACAGCCTGAAAAGCCTGAAAAGCCGTCCGCGTCCGTTGCTTCGCAGACTCCGGCCACGCAGCCCGAACAACAGCCCGCAAGACCTATCGGCGTTGATGATTTTTCCGCCCTCGACAGCGGCGAAAAAGCGCACGGCATCCTGGAGGTGCTTCCGGAGGGCTACGGCTTTATCAGATGCGACAATTATCTTTCCGGAGAGGACGATATTTATGTCGCGCCCACCCAGATAAAGCGCTTCGGCCTCCGCACCGGTGATATTGTTACCGGCGCCATCAGGATCAAGACGGGCAACGAAAAATTTGCCGCCATTCTGAATGTCGAAACAATAAACGGTGTTTCACCGGAGGAATCGATTAAGCGTCCCAAATTTGAAAACCTCACCCCCATTTTCCCGAATGAGAGAATTCATCTTGAAATCCCGCGCGGCAACCTCGCCATGCGCGTTGTGGATCTTATTTCACCTATCGGTAAGGGACAGAGAGGCATGATCGTCTCCCCGCCTAAGGCCGGAAAAACCACACTAATCAAACAGATAGCCAATTCGATTACCAAAAACCATCCCGAAATGACGCTTCTTATTCTGCTGATAGACGAGCGTCCTGAGGAAGTAACCGACATAAAAGAATCCATCGACGGCAAAAACGTCGAGGTAATCTACTCCACCTTTGACGAGCTGCCCGAGCACCACAAGAGAGTCGCCGAAATGGTCATCAACAGAGCCCGCAGGCTGGTCGAGCAGGGAAAAGATGTTACCATCCTGCTGGACAGCATCACCAGACTTTCACGCGCCTACAACCTCGTGGTTCCGCCCAGCGGCAGGACTCTCTCCGGCGGACTTGACCCGAACGCGCTTCACAGTCCCAAAAAATTCTTCGGTGCAGCCAGAAACATGCGCGAAGGCGGCAGCCTGACGATACTTGCCACGGCTCTTGTGGACACCGGAAGCCGCATGGATGACGTGGTTTTCGAGGAATTCAAGGGAACCGGCAATATGGAACTTGTTCTGGACAGAAAGCTTTCCGAGCGCAGAATATTCCCTGCGATTGACCTCCTCAAATCCGGAACCAGACGCGACGATCTGCTCCTCACAAAAGAAGAGTACGATATCATGTACATGATTCGCAAGTCTGTATCCATGCTTAAGCCGGAGGAAGCCACGGAGCGCATTCTTGACCTTTTCCTGCGCACGAAAAACAATGCCGAATTTCTGGATTATGCCGGAAAAATCAGATGGCAGCAATAGGAGAGACTATGAGCGGAATTATATTGACGGGTGACCGACCCACCGGAAAACTGCATGTTGGACATTTTGTAGGCAGCCTCAGACAGAGAGTTGCGCTGCAAAACAGTAATAAATTCGATGAAATATTCATTATGATCGCGGACGCGCAGGCGCTCACGGATAATGCCGACAACCCTGGAAAGGTTCGCGAAAACATCATCGAAGTCGCGCTGGATTATCTGTCGGTGGGCATAGACCCTTCCGTCAGCAATATTTTTATTCAGTCGCAGATACCGCAGCTTACCGAGCTGACCTTCTACTATATGAATCTCGTTACGGTTTCGAGGCTTCAGCGCAACCCCACCGTAAAGGCGGAGATTCAGATGCGCAATTTTGAAACCAGTATCCCCGTGGGCTTTTTCACCTATCCCATCAGCCAGGCGGCTGACATAACGGCTTTCAAAGCCACTGCCGTGCCCGTGGGTGAGGATCAGGAGCCCATGATAGAGCAGACCCGTGAAATAGTGCGAAAATTCAATTCCGTCTACGGCGAAGTTCTTGTGGAGCCGGAAATTGTCCTCCCGGACAACAAGGCCTGCCTCAGGCTGCCGGGCACCGACGGCAAAGCCAAAATGAGCAAGTCTCTCGGAAACTGCATTTATCTGTCTGATACGGAAGCCGACGTAAAGACAAAGGTCATGAATATGTTTACCGACCCCGATCATCTGAAGGTCACCGACCCCGGAAAAGTTGACGGGAACCCCGTTTTCACTTATCTCGACGCGTTCTGCAAAGACGAGTATTTCGCGCAGTATTGCCCGGATTATGCCTGCCTTGACGAAATGAAGGCGCATTACAAACGCGGCGGACTGGGCGACGTAAAGGTCAAAAAATTCCTGCTCGCCGTTCTGAACGAGGAGCTTGCACCCATCCGCGCCCGCAGAGCGGAATACGAGAGCAGGCTTTCCGACGTCTACGACATTCTTAAGACCGGCACCGCGGTAGCGGAGAAAAAGGCCGCAGAGACGCTCGCCGAGGTAAAATCCGCCATGAAGATAGATTATTTTGAGAACGACGTGATTCTCCGCGCCTATAAAGAAAAGAATGGCAGATAAAGACATTTATTATATGAAAAAAGCGCTCGCGCAGGCAAAACGTGCCGCCGCGGCGGGCGAAGTTCCGATAGGCTGCGTTATTGTATGCGGCGATAAAATAGTGGGCAGAGGCTGCAATATGCGCAACACCAGAAAATCCACCCTCGCCCATGCGGAAATCACCGCCATAGACAGAGCGAGCCGGAAGCTGGGAGACTGGCGGCTGGAGGGCTGCACCATGTACGTCACGCTGGAGCCGTGCCAGATGTGCTCCGGGGCCATTGTCCAGTCACGGATAGACAGAGTGGTCATTGGCGCCAAAAATCCGAAGGCCGGCTGCGCGGGCTCCATCCTCAATCTTCTCGATATGGACGAATTCAATCACCGCGTCGAGATAACAAACGGCGTCATGGAGACCGAATGCAGCGCACTGCTAAAGGATTTTTTTAAAGACCTGCGAATCAGGATAAAGGACGAAAAAGGCAATGGCTGAAATAAAATTCGGAAGCTATTCCAGAGCCTATGAGCTTTTTCATTTTATTTTCCATATTTGCGCCGGTGTGGTCTGCGTTATTATGACCGCGGCGGCCATTTTTGCCGACAACGGGTTTGTTTATTTTCCGCCGGTTTTGATTGTCTGCTCGCTCACGAACTTTTTAAACGCTTATGACGTTATGCGCGGCACAAAGAAAAACAAAAAGAAAACCCGAGGAAGCGTTTTCTATATAATAATAGGCGCGGTTACTCTGCTGGCCGGAGTCGCCGCCATCATGTGCTTCTGGGTCTGAAATGGATAGGGCGCTGATTGAAAAACACTTAAAGACAAAAAGGCTCGGGCAGAAACTCGGGCTTTTTGACAGAATAGAGTACTCAACAAACGACGCAGTTTTTGAGCTCGCCGGTGAGGGGGCTTCTCACGGAACCACTGTTATAGCGGGAGTTCAGGAAAACGGGAAAGGCCGGCTCGGCAGAACCTGGCTTAGCGGGGAAGGTTCGCTCGCCATGAGCATCCTGCTGCGGCCGGATATGCCGGCGCACGAGCTTCCGCCACTCACGCTCGTGTGCGCCTTGTCGGTGCGCCGCGCCATTACAGGCTTTGGCGGGAACGGAGCCGTCCGCGTGAAATGGCCGAACGATATTCTTGTTTACGGGAAAAAGGTCTGCGGCATTCTGCTCGAGCAAAGGACGGTTTCGTCGAAAAACTGCGTAGTGGCGGGACTCGGAGTAAACGTTTCGCAGGAATCATTTCCGGATGATTTGTCCGGCGCGGCTTCCTTGCGGCTTTCCGGGATAAATGCCGAAAGAGAGGCTCTGGCAGCCGAAGTGCTCAACCACTTTGAAGAGGATTACGAAAAATTTGTCCGGGGAGGGTTTGAACCCTTCGTGAGCGAATACACAGCATGCATGGCCGGAGTCGGAGAGCGTGCCGACGTTTTGGACAGCGCGGTTTCAGGCGGCGACAAGGAAGCCGCTCCCATCGCGGCGTCCGGTGTGTGCAGGGGTGTTGACACTGAGGGCAGGTTCCTTCTGGAGCTGCCGGACGGAGAAAGACTCGCTTTTGCCGGAGGAGAAATCAGTATCAGGAGTTGATTATGGAAAAGAAAACGCTTTGCGGAGCCAATTCGTATCAGGAAAAATACTATTTTAATGAAGATTTTTCGGAGCTGCCCGAGGAGGTCAAAAACGAGCTCAAGGCCGCCTGCGTTCTTTTTACGGAAGAAGCCGGAGGGATAATCACGATGGACTTTGACGCGGAAGGCAGCCTGCTGGTCAATATCGCATCGGATGAGAGAGACTATCTTTATGACGAAATCGAGGCTCAGCTCCTGGTGAGAAAACTCCTTTCCGAAAAGTCGGAGCTGTTTGAAAAACTCGAGCTCTATTTCAGGGCGAAAAGCAGGCTTCAAAAAAAGGACGGCGCGAATTGAGGATAAAGAACCTCCAATTTGATACAGATTTTCCGCTGCTCCTCGCTCCCATGGCCGGCGTTACGGATATGACATTCCGCTCGCTCTGCCGTGGCCTCGGGGCGGACCTTACCTGCACGGAAATGATCAGCGCCAAAGCGCTTTTTTACAAAAACTCAAAAACGAATGAGCTGCTTGCAACTGCGCCGGGTGAAAGCCCCGTAGCCGCCCAGCTTTTCGGGTCGGATCCGGAGCTGATGGCCGATATGGCGCAGACGCTCGAGGACAGATTTGACATTATCGATGTGAATATGGGCTGTCCGGTAAACAAAATCGTTTCCAACAACGAGGGCTCGGCTCTTATGAAAGATCCGGAGCTTGCCGGCAGAATTATTTCTACCATGGCAAAAAAACTCAAAAAGCCTCTGACCGTCAAAATCAGATCCGGCTTTGATGTGGGAAGCGTAAATGCCGTGGAATTTGCCAGACGCCTCGAGGACTGCGGGGCGGACGCAGTCACGGTTCACGCCAGAACCAGAGAGCAGATGTACCACGGCCGTGCCGACTGGGATGTAATAAGGCGAGTTAAGGAAGCCGTCGGCATTCCGGTTATTGCAAACGGAGACGTTTTTAGCGGAGCTGACGCGCTCGCTATCAGAGAAAAAACCGGAGCCGACGCTGTGATGATAGCCCGCGGAGCGCAGGGAAATCCGTGGATATTTGCCGGGACCCGGGCTATGCTGGACGGAAAGGAATATATTCCGCCGTCGCCGGAACAGAAAAAAGACCTGATTATCAGACACGCCCGCGGGCTCGCAGAAGAGAAGGGCGAATATTGCGGCATCAGAGAAATGCGAAAACACCTCGCCTGGTACACCGCCGGTATGAAGGATTCGGCGGCTTTCAGGGAAAAGAGCAATTATATTTCCACGCTGAGTGAACTTATAAAACAAACGGAGGATTTTTTTAATGGCTGAAAAAATGACAGAAAAAGACATTGAGAAGATAAAGGCGGAGATAGAACACCGCATCCTGGTGGTCAGAAAGCAGGCGCTGGACGATGTAAAGGAGGCACGCTCGCACGGCGACCTGTCCGAGAACTTTGAATATCACGCCGCGAAAAAATTCAAAAATGAAAACGAAAGCAGGATAAGGTATCTCCAGAAGCTGCTCAAAACCGCGGAAGTGGTTGAGGATGTTTCAGCAGAGGACGAGGTGGGTCTGGACGACACCGTCGAGATCTATTTCCCCGATGATAATATTACCGAGGAATACAAGCTCGTAACCAGTATCCGCGGAGACTCCCTCAGAAATCTTATTTCCATTGAATCTCCGCTCGGTAGAGCTATTCAGGGCAAAAGAGTGGGAGAGACAGCGATAGTGCGCCCCTCCGAGACGGTGTCCTTTAAAGTAGTGATTCAGGACATTGTAAAAGCCGACGACGAGGATGAAAATATCAGAACCTTCTGACGCCGCCTGTCTTCAAACAATGCCTTGACCGCACGGTTTGTTTTTATTATAATCGTTTCATTACTAATCTTTACGAAAGAAGGAAATAAAAATGTTTTGTCAAAACTGCGGAAGCCTGCTTCCTGAAAATGCAAAAGTTTGTCCCGAGTGCGGCACGCCCGTGAGCACCGAAGCTGCAGGCGGCGCAGCTCCCGAACCTAATGTCGCGCCCCAGCCGCAGCCTGTTCCTCAGCCGCAGCCTCATCCTGCGCCTCAGCCTGCATATCAGCCGCAGCCTCAGCCTGCACCTCAACCGGCATATCAGCCGCATCCCGCTTATACTGTTCAGCCGGAGCAGCCTCAGCCCAGGTCAAAAGGCCTTGCCATTACGGCGCTTATTCTGTCCATAGTATCGATAGTATGCTGCTGCATTCCGTTTTTACAGATTCCGCTTGCCCTGGCTGGATTGATTCTCGGCATTTGCGGTATCCGCTCCGGACTGAAAGCCATGGCTATTGTGGCCGTAATAATCAGCGCTCTTTCACTTGTTTTTGGAATAATAATGCTGCTGGTATTGCTGCTTTCACCAGAAAGCGTAACCTACAGTTACAATTTCAATGATGGCGATATTCAAAGATGGTTTGAAAACTTCTTCAGATAATAATCGCTAATCTATAATAACAAAACCCCCTCTCACGGCTGATCCGAAAGAGGGGGTTTTGATATATGAGTTGGAACACAGAGGGACAGTCCCCGTGTGTTTAAAATAATGCTTTACACAAATATCTTTTCCTTCAGCAGATATTCCGCGTAGGAAAAATCGTTTTTCGTGGTTATCTTGATGTTGGTGTCATCGCCCGATACCAGCAGCACGTCTTTCCGGAAATATTCCAGCATCATGCAGTCGTCCGTCGCCTCGACGCCGGTGTATTCGAGGTGAGCTTTTACCAGGTCGCTGCGCCTGAAGCACTGCGGCGTCTGCACCAGCCAAGTGTTTGTACGCTTCGGAGTGCGCTGCACGAGCTGGTTTTCAAAAGCAATCTTGACAGTATCCTTTGAGCGGACGGCGATGGTGGCGCCGGGATAATCATCGAGGGCATTCAGGCAATCCGTGATGTAATACTCGCGGAGAAAAGGCCTGGCTCCGTCCTGAATGACGATGAGGTCGGCGTCCGTAGCCATGAGAGCATTGAGCACCGAGCCCCTGCGTGACGAGCCGCCGTGAATGACCTTGAACGGCTTTCTGAGCCTCGACGTGTCTATCATACTGTCCTCGCCCTCACGCACAACGATAATCAGTTCGTCAATCTCCGGATGGGAGTCGAGAGCTTCGAGGCTGTATGAAATAACGGGCTTTCCGCCGAGCGGAAGATATACTTTATTAATTGAACCGCCGAATCTCGTGGCGTTTCCGCCTGCCAGCAGGATTCCGGCGACTGACTTACGAAGATGCATCTTATTCCTCCAAAAAGCAAAACCATTCTATCACAGCCCGCTTCGTTTTTCATTAAAAAAATCATTATCCGGCGATTTGCCCTAAGGAGCCGTCTGTGTTGAGGTACAATAGATAGGTAACAAAAAAAGAAGCAAAGATTCTAACGATTTGGTACAATGTTAATCACCACAAAAAACAAAAGGACCAAAAGGAGAATCTTTGCATGGATATTGTAGCTCAGACCAGGTTTTGGCGTC
>JAFTAU010000054.1 GCA_017455435.1 Lachnospiraceae bacterium
ATATAGTCTTTCTGGCGCTTGAGCATATAGTAATCAGAGTAGTTGTACTCTTTCCAGTCATAATCCTTGGTAGGCTCTTTGCAGCCGAAGGTAGGAAGTTTGCCTGTCCACATATCCCACTGAACCTTCTGATGGGTATTGTCGATATAGCATTTTACATCGATGAGCTTTTCGAAGGCCTTGATGCAGGCGCCCATGCCGTAAATAATAACAGCCTGGCCGGCTTTTCTTTCTAATTTTGCGGTGGTTGCGCTGATAGCGTCGGCTTTCATGATGTCTTCGATGACACCGGTCTTGTTGACCTTTCCAAAGCCGGGGTCGTCAGTAACGTAGGGCTTGTTGTACTCAATGATCTCTTCTCTGGAGAGGAACAGCTCACGGGCGGGAAGAAGAACGACGGTCTTTCCTGAAATCTTTTCCGCGATGGCTTTCGCGATCTTTTCGTAGTCGATTCCGTACCATCCGTCAAGGGCGATGTTCTTTGCTCCGTCCTTTACCATATCGGCAAGAGCTGAAGTAACCTTTTCCCATCCGAAAATAACGGAGTCTCTGTTCTGAGCAGATATTTTGATCTTGTTATCTGCATGCTTGGTTGATTCATATACCGGCATATTCTGTCTCCTTTTCTTTGTGCGAAAAATAAAATCCGAACCTGTGACGCACTCACAAATCCAAGCATAATATATCATTTATAAGAGAAAATCGTATATGACTGATTTTTAAGTTGTGTGAGAGATTTTTGTGTTATTTTCCCTATTCGCTGGAAAAATGTAAAAATAAGTTATATACTGTTTTTGTTTTAAGGAGACAACAATATGTACGAATACAGGGTCAGCTTTGAAGGCCTTCCGCAAACCTGCTGGGCATGCTACGCCGAAAACAAGAATTTCTGCTGGGATTCTTCTGTTTTGAGTGACGACATGCTTGAAATAGGCATTATGAGTTCAGAAAAACACAGCATCACCGTCTCCGGAAAAGAACACTTTTTCAATTCCGCTCCCGTGCTCTACTGCATCGCCGGAAACGACGGTTCTTTTGCCAGCGCCGAGCCGGAGGTTCTCGTAAAAGACACCACCGTTTCGGTTCGCTTCCCGAAGCTTATAATCAACAAGGAGCCTCTCTCGAATTCCGATTACGCCGATTCGTCCATGCTGATTCTGCCCCGTTTTCTGGATAACTGCTCTGACGAATTCATAGCCGATATAATGCACCTTTTAAACAGCTATATCAGCACGAATACCGTCAATTCCGCCGAAAGCAGGATGGGCTGTCTCTCCATTTTCTTCCGTATTCTCGCGACTATCGACGGTCACATGCGGAACAGATACTTCAAGAAAAACGAAAAATCGTATTATTACTATGTCAAAAAGATTAATGCGATTATCAACGAAAGATATGCCACAAAGATTTCGCAGCAGAAAATTGCCGAAGAGCTGGGCATTTCCGCCAGTTACCTGTCCTCCATGTACAAGCAGGCCACGGGGCTGAGTTTTTCAAAATACCTTCTCCAGACGAGAATGAATCATGCTATGGAGCTGCTTACCTCCACCAATATGACTACTGCGGAGCTGGCTGCGGCCGTGGGATTTGAAGCAGAAAGCCATTTTCGCCGCCGGTTCAAGGAATACACCGGCATCAATGTCCGTGAGTACAGATATATCCAAAAAGAAATGACCCTGTACCACCAAAAACCTACAAGGCATGAAGAATAAAACGGGGACGCTTATGCGTCCCCCGATTATTTATCTTATTTTCCTTTTCCTATTGAATCGAACAGCTCCATCTTTTTGATGGTTTCGAGCTTTACCGCCTCTACCTGGGCTTCTATCAGGTCCGTTATACCTTTTCCTTCATCGGTAAAACGCTCCCTTGCGCCCCTGACAGCTGCGACGTTGATATCGGTAAATATATTGACCTTGCTGATTCCGTCGAAAATGGCCTGTTTGAAATCGCTGTCGGAAAGCCCTGAACCGCCATGCAGCACCAGCGGCACGTTCACCATGCCGGCAATAGTACGGATTCTTTCAAAATCCAGCTTCGGCGGGAACTTGTAAGCTCCGTGCGCGTTTCCGACAGAAATAGCCAGAGCATCGACTCCTGTTTTTTCCACAAAATCTTTTGCCATAGCGGGATCGGTCAGAAAAGCAGACGGATCGCTGCCTTCGGCGGAGCCTTCGTTGTTTCCGACGTGCCCCAGTTCTCCCTCGATAGAGGCCCCATAGGAATGAGCTATTTCAGCCATTTCTCTGACTTTTTCCACGTTCACTTCATAAGGGTCGGTGGAGCAGTCGTACATAATAGATGAAAAACCAAGCTCAAGAGCTTTTATGCAGGTTTCCCTGTTAAGGCCGTGGTCGAGGTGTATAACCACAGGAACGCTTGCTCTTTTCGCCATCGGAATCAGCAGATACGAAACCTCCTCAAGCGGTCCGAACGGGAACAGAACCTCGGCAGTGCCCATTATGACAGGTGAACCGGTCTGCTCTGCGGCCTCGATAATGCCCCTCGCGAGTTCCATATTAACGGCGTTAAAAAGGCCCACGGCATAGTGACCCTTCTTAGCCGGGTACAAAACATCATTCATCGTAACTAACATGGCAATCTCCTCTATCTTCTCTTGAATTGTTTGCAGAACTTGCGGATTTCAGTCTCGGATTTAAGGCCGCTCGTGGCGTCCGCAGTGCCCAGCGCCATCACGGCGCAGGCGGAGCCCAGCTCCAGGATTTCTCTGTCATTAAGCCCCTGATATATACCTGTCAGTGCGCCCGCGCAGAAAGCGTCTCCCGCGCCCGTAGAGCCTTTTATATAGCCTTCAGGCAGCGAATATGAATTAACCCGCGTAAAGCCCTCACAAGAGAAGCTCACGGCGTATTCGGGCTTGTGGATAATGACCTTTTCCCTGACACCCAGTTCTTTCAGCCTGCGTGCGATTTTTTCGATATTATCGTCGGTAGGCTCCATGCCTGCTATCTTTCCGGCTTCAATCTCATTAATAATAAGATAATCTGTATAGGGTAGGCAGGGCACAACTATTGAGTATCTGTCGCTGTTTTCGCTGACAAGATCTATAGACGTCTTTATTCCAAGCCCACTGACTTTTTTGAGAATTTTCAGCCCGTCGCCCCTGTCGATTTTTTCCAGGAGGAGAAAATACCCGAGGTGAAAAATATTAACTGAAAGTGATTCAAAATCTATATCCTCATAACCAAACTCTGCGCAGGCTCCGGGATAGGCGAAAAAAGTCCTTTGACCGCCGGATACGCTCATTACGTCGGTAAAACTGGTTTTTGTGGAGGATTTCACAAGACGGCTGACGTCTACGCCGCCTTCTGAGAGAACGTTCGAGACAAAAGCACCCTCTTCATCGTTTCCGATTTTTCCGAGAGCGTAAACACTCAGCTCCGGGCAGATTTTTTTGAGATCAAGCCCGACGTTTGGCACCAGACCGCCGACGGCCTGCCTGATGTCGCTAATCTGCGTCAGCTGTCCGCTTTCCGGATAAGCTTTGATTTCTTTAATCTTATCCACAATAACGCTGCCGGCCAGGGCAATACCTTTTTTTTCTTTTGACATATAAGCATCCTCTGTATTTGATAATCTTAAAAAATATCCGCTGTAAGATTATATTCTTATGGCGGATATTATTATATGACTATTTTTTAAAAAACGGTATTGTTTTTAAAAATTGTTTTCCGATTATTATTATCATTCATTCAAAGCTTTAAAGCTTTCCGCGTTACTCCTGTAGAGATTTTTGAACACTCTGTAGTTGCGTTCATATTTCTCTTTATTTTTCGGATCGGGAACGTAGACCCGATCGGCTTTGACCAGCCTTTGAGATAATTCAAGCACATCCACGCCTTGAACACCCGCCGCCACTACAAGAGCGGCTCCGACTGCGCCCGCCTCCTGCGCATTGCTTACCGTTTCTATGGTTCGTCCCGTAATATCCGAAAGCATCCGGCTGATGACCGGAGACAGCGCCCCGCCACCGACAAACCGGATCTTGTCGGACGTTTTGACTTTTTTCTCAACACTTTCCAAAAGCCAGCGCAGATGATAGCATATACCCTCCAGAACCGCGCAGATCAAATCTCTCTTACTGTTTTCGATCCGGATATTAAAGAACATCCCGCCGGCGTTTGAGTCCTCGAACGGACAGCGGTTGCCGTGAAGCCACGGGGTAAAGATCACGCCGTTTGCCCCGGGCGGCACTTTTTCGACCTCAGAAGATATATAGTCGTAAAGACTTGTGAATCGGCTTTCGTAATCATCAGTAACCTTGGTATCGTTTAGGTAAACGCCGATTTCGTCGAGCGCGAGATGATTCAGTGCCCATTCATAACACTTTCCCGCCGTTTCGAGCTCAGCGTAGTAATTGAAATATCCGTGTCTGGCCGACAAAACACCGGTTATCATGGCGTCGATATCGACGGTCTGATGATTCATAAAAGTCGACACCCATCCCGATGTCCCGACATAGATATGCGTATCTCCCGGTCTCGTGCATCCCGCGCCGATATTGACGAAGGTCATATCGCCTCCGCCGCCGAACACCGGAATCCCCGGGACAAGTCCCAACTCCTCCGCAGCCTTCGCCGTGAGGGTGCCGGCCCGGCCCGGTCCGTACAGTCGATTATCTCCGGCATATGCCCGGGGTCGACTTTATACATCTTTAAAAGACCTTTGTTCCAGCCCTCTTTGCCTTTGCGCGTGTCGTAAAGAAAGGTCGCAAAAGCCGTGTCGGCTGTCCGCATAATCCTGCCGGTGCAGCGCGAAGTCAGATAATCACCGATATCGAGCCACTTGTATATCTTTTTGAAAACCTCCGGCTCGTTGTTTTCCACCCACTTGTATTTCCATACCGGATCCTTTGCGCTTGTCGAACCGGCGTAATTGACGATCAGATTACGAACGAGCTTATAAAGACTGCATCCGGAAACTTTTATTATTCCGCGACCCATACAGCCCCTGTATTCTTTGAATCCCTTCTGATCCAGATAGTTCATCGGTCGGCGAAGAGCGTTTCCCTCCTCGTCAACGAAGACTGCCCCCTGCATCTGCGAGCAGAACGCCATTCCCTCTATATCTTCGGGCTTTACGTCTGTTTTTGAAAACAGCTCGCGTGTGGTTGAGCAAATCGCCTCCCACCATTCTTCAGTGTCCTGTTCCGCACCGCCGTCTTCGGAAATATACAGACCGTAACCGGCGGAAGCACCGGCGACGAGCCGAATCTCAGAATCTATCCCGAACAAACAGGTCTTCACGCTGCTTGTCCCAAAATCATAAATAATGATATACACTTATTTATCCTCTTCCTCTTTCAGATGAACGTTCCACCCTGTGTCAATCTTCTTTTTGACCTTTCCCATGATCTCTTTGTCGAGATCAGGCCAGTCGATCACGGTACTTGCTTTTTTGGTGACCAGATGCGCTTTCTCGGCACACAAGGCAAGCGGGGTATCGGCAAGAGAATCGGAATAAAAATTGTCGATCACCGGAAAACCATGGTCTATGATGTATTTCGCCTTTTCTTTCGCGTACATCATGTTGTTCAAATACACCCCGAATTCGCGGTCGTATTCCGTAGCTATGAAGTTCACTCCGAGCCTTTTTGCAATCGGTCCGATGATGCAGTCGGGCGACGCGCTGATGATAAGATCGTCGGACCTCTTCTGTGCAAGATACCAGGAGGCGATTTTCTTTTCGTTTTTGTCCCAATAGCGTTCGATCTGTTCGTCAAAATCGTCTATCATTGTAAGATATCCGAAAAACTTGCGCTGCATTGCGGCTTCCGATAATTTCCCCTTCTTTTTCAGTATCACGTTTTTTATCGCCTTCGGGGCAAACGTGAACCACAGTTTAGGATGGCGGTTCATACACCAGATGCAGAAACCGACAGAACAGTCAGTCGGAAATATCGTTCCGTCAAAATCATATACATTCACAACTCTTTTCCTCCTCTTGCGTCCGTGAAAAACGTATCATATTACGGTTATAACCCGTGGTCACAAGATACGCTTTTTCATCGTGCGCTTCCATCAGACCGCTTAATATAAAGCCGCTCAATCCCTTGATTTCAGCATCCGGGTCGGTCAGATCGAACAGGTTTCCGGAGTCGCGCTCTATGATCAAAACGTGATTCTCTTCAAAGAAAAGCGAAAACTCGACCAGCACAGGCTTTTTTGACTGTTTGTTAACTTCGAGAACGGTCAGTCCGATCTCTTCGGTAAACAGCGCCGCATGATTGGTGACGTCTTTCGGATACTGATGCGAAAGAAGGCTTTTTGCGACTTTCTCGGATAACAACGACGCGTTCTCCGACGTAAGGACGTCGTCCATTACGATTATCTCCGACTCCATTTCTTTAAGAAGAAACGGGAAATTGTCCCTGCCGAAACGCTTATATACAAACAGAAATGCGCAGATAAGCGTTAGAATCGGAGCAGCGGCAAATCCCGCCCACAATCCGTTTATACCGAAAATGACGGAACCGAGTATCGGAAGAACAACGTACAGCAAACCGTTCTGGAAGCACGCTATACAGGTCGCCATGCCTATGCGGTCTATAAGCATATAGTAGGAGGTGGTAAGCGACACCGTACTGCAGAATATGAACCCAAGACATACGATACGGACAGCCGTTACCGCCGAAGCGAGCGCTTCGCCTTCTGTCACGCCGAACAGACCGCAAAACTGCTTTGCAAATATCATAATCAGCAGGGTCGCAACAGCGCCCTCTATAATCGCGGCTTTTATACCGGATTTCATAACTCTTTTTATTAGCTTGTGGTTCTTTTCGCCGAAATAGGTGCCAATCAGCGGCTGCATCGCCATTCCCACGCCGTCCATAACGACGCCGAACTCGATAAGACTGACGACTACGGCGAGAGCAATCAGACCGGGATCGCCGTAATTACGTGAAATAAAGCCAATCATGACGTAGTCCATCAAGCCCCAGCAGATATAAACGGAGGAATCAACGATGCTGTATCTTGATGTAAGCAGGAAGTCCTTAAAGGACAGATGCCATACGAAGTGCAAAGTGTTTTTCTTCCGGAAGTAGTGAACGATGCAGGTGAGGATGCCGAGCGAATTACCTATGACGGAACCCAGAATAATGCCGGTCATACCGAGATTTTTTGTCAGGATGATCGAACACAGGACGTTTCCACCGATCTGAAAACCGTAGCAGATATTGTTGATAAGCTCATCTCCGTCGCTGTAAACCATCTGTTCAAGATAAAAGATAACTATGGTAAGAAGTGCGTTTATCGGGACAAAACGGTAGTATTCGAGCGCTCTTTCCAGCGTGTCTCCCGTAACGCCGCTCACGCTGAAATAGGTATCTTGGAATACAAAAATCAGTAGCGCCGAAATCAGACCGATCCCGACACTGATAATCAGTCCCTGTCCGTAAATCTCGTCGGCGCGGCGCTTCCTCATAGCTCCGACCTCGCGCGTGAAAACTATGCCGACTCCCGTCGATACAAGATCTCCGAAGAACGTGACGACGGCGGTGACGGGCGTTATAGCGTTGATTCCGGCGACGCCTGATTCACCGATAAAGAACCCGGCGATAATGCTGTCGCTGAGCAGCATCAAATACATAACCGCCTTGGTGAACGTACCGGATATCAACATTGAACTGAATTTCTTTTCACAAAAACCCTTCATCTTAACCTCACCATCAGGACCGGAAGCGTTTTAATTCCCTTTATACTCCAGGCAGACCATCGTCAGATCGTCAAACTGCTCCGCACTTCCCACAAATTCATCTACCGACGCTCGAACATTTCTGAGAATCTCTTTCGGATTTGCATCAGCCTTGACATTGAGTGCGGAAATCATTCTGTCAGTACCGAAAAGCTCGGTGTTTGCACTGGTTGCCTCGGGCACCCCGTCTGTATAAACGAAAACCTTGTCTCCCTTATCAAGCAGGATTTCATATTCCTTGTACCTTGCGCCTTCCATTCCTCCGAGCACAAACCCGTGTTTGTCCTTGAACAACTCGAATTTTCCGTTATGATAAATTGCCGGATACTCGTGTCCTGCGCTGGCACAGGTCATTTTACCTGTTGAAAGCTCCAGAATACCGATCCACGCAGTTACGAACATCTCCATCTTGTTTTGAGCGCAAAGCGAATCATTTGCCCTCTTGAGAACCTCAGCAGCTCCGATTCCGAGCATTGCAAAGTTCTGGACGACTGTCTTGGAAATCATCATAAGGAGGTCTTCCGTTGTGGCTACTATAACACAGGACATGCGCTTTAGGCTATCATTAATTCAGTGTGCTCAGAAACATGGCGTTTCAAAGGCCGCAATCCGATACAAGGTCAACCGTCAGTATGTTTACCGCTGG
>JAFTAU010000002.1 GCA_017455435.1 Lachnospiraceae bacterium
GCCTCGGCGGCATCAAAAAGGATAATATTACCTCCCACGACCGAATTCACTCCTTCCTTGATTCTTGGATATTTTCTGGCTAACCCATTCACAACCGTGTGGGTCATCGCTCTCAACGCTCTGCTGGTATAAACATCAATCAGCGAAGCGTCCTCCCCGCCCGCGGGGATCAGTGCGTCAAGGCGCCGGAAAACCTCGGCATACTCACGCAGCAGCGCCTTATATTGTTCCTCATCCTCTTGTATCTGCTGAAACTGCTTTTCATAATTGAACAGCAGAAACGGAATGAGAAGGTATAGTTTTTTCTCCATGACCGAACTTGCCGTGTAGTCTGAAAGCTTCATCACACGGACGGCGGAGCTTGTCTCGCCTTTTTCGGTTTTAATAACGATGTTCAACGCGTCCGGGGTGTTCGCCGTACTGCGAAGCGACAGAATCGCCGCCTGTGGGATGGAAATGACAATCGTATCCCGATTCGCCGTGGTGCCTTCTTCCAAACCGGCTTTGATCGCATACTCTACGATACGAACAAGAATCCGACCCGTAACCGGTTTTGATTCGCACTCAAACAGATATCGCTTTCGCGTCGAGCCATCCGCGATATCAAAACCGTCACCGAGCGAGCTGCCGCCAAATACCTCGTCTAATGAAAAGTTCGTGTCTGTGATTCGTTTCTCCGTTTTTCCGTCCAGGGCGGAGAACAGATGCTCATTGTGCGCCAGAGTAACGGTTGCGTGTTCCGAAAAATGCTCGCCAAACACCTCGTTTACCATAGGAATCAGCAGCCGGGATGTGCTTACGGTCAATGTGCGCCAGGCGTCATCATAGGGAGTGGAAGTCTTCGCGCTTTCCATACTCCCGGTTTCCTGCCGGAGTTTTTCAATCAGATTTTCCAATTCCGAGATTCGGGCTTTCAGCTTTTCGGTTGAATCATCCATATTCTTTCCCTCACGCATACGCTTTCTGTATATAGAGTATATCATGCCTGTCAAGAGAGGAGAACATGATCTCCGCCGTTATATCTGAGAAGGGTTACATACAATTAGTAAGAAGTACTTGACAGTGAAAAGTTCATCTATGCCAAAAGGGCGCAGTACACCCGCTGAATAACTTACACCTGTTAACAATCAGGCACCAATACCAGAGAGGGTATCATCAACGGTCAATTGAGCAGAGTAAATTAAGCGCGGTATCTCATTTTGGGCGTGAAAAGCCAACAGCGAAAATATGCGCCGGCGCAGACAGACTATCATATTAGCCTCGGACGGATTCCTCTTCGCCGGTGTCCGTTGATAACGGAACGGTTCCGAGAAGTTTCTGATACAAACCCTGACCCCACAGCAAATCTACGCAGTGATAGCGAATTTTGTGTTTTTTGCCGTACAGGTCAAGCTTTTGACTTTTGAATTGTTCTTTATGCGTATCAAACAGTTCGACAAGTTTGACCTTTGCGCCCTTTGCTGCAGAACAGCGGAATTTTCTGTCCGACTGTCCTGCACCAGCAATCCTGAAGCTCTGGCAGAGACCACGAATCCGCCCTAAAGAAGTGAAGTATAGATTCATAATTTTGGGGCGCAATCGACAATGCCCGAATCACAGATGTTATTCCCAGTTTATCTGTCCGCACCATGAGACCAATCACAACCACTGCAAACCACTTAAACGCAGCGGTTCTGCTGAACTGATCTTTGAAGCTAATTAAAATTTTCTCAATACGGTTCCACATAGCATCTTGTCAACCGCATTATAGCGTGATACACTTTGCTAAGATAGCTCTTTTGCGGATGGTATCCTTTTTGGTCTAGTCAACTAATAAGTTACCATAATATCGTTATTAGAGCTATCTTTTTTTGAGTTTTGGCGAGAACTTTTCACTGTCAAGACCAGATGATAAGACGCGAAATCTTTTCGGCAAGAACGGAGTCGTCGCGTGCGGCAAGATTTTTCAGCCCGGCATAGGAGTCCAGCGATTTTCGCCGGATTGCCATGATGTTCGGACAGTCTTTCGAAGATGGGGAGAGGCGGAGGTACAGCCCGCCCATCAGCTCGCAGAGCGGGCGGAACTCATGCCCTTTTTTCGGAACGATGAAGATGACGCGC
>JAFTAU010000055.1 GCA_017455435.1 Lachnospiraceae bacterium
CTTAAAATGCTTTGGAACCCCGCGGCGTACTTTATCTTTTATCTGTTATGCTGCGCCCGGATATGCCTGCGCAAAGGCAAGGGGTATTTAATGCCTTTTATTCCCTGCTTTTCCGTGTGGATGATCGTAGCTCTGATGACACCCGCGGCGCTGGTGGGCAGGTATTTGAACTGTATGATAGTATGTTTCCCTGTTTATATTTCGCTTTTGATTTACAACGAAAAACAAATTGACAGAGGGTGAAGAGATGGATAAGATCGCGGTTTTGATTCCATGTTACAACGAAGAAAAAACCATCGGGAAAGTGGTAAGCGATTACCGGCATTATCTTCCCGACGCGACCATTTATGTGTACGACAACAATTCTACGGATCTGACCGCAAAGGTGGCGGAAGAAGCCGGAGCGATCGTAAGATATGAGCATATGCAGGGCAAGGGCAACGTTATTCGCAGAATGTTCAATGAGGTTGACGCGCAATGCTATCTGATGATCGACGGCGACGACACCTATCCTGCGGAAAATTCTCCCGAAATGGTGAAATGCGTGTTGGAAGAACAGGTGGATATGGTGGTCGGAGACAGGTTGTCGTCAACTTATTTTACCGAAAACAAAAGGCCGTTTCACAATTTTGGTAACTCGATAGTCCGTCTTTTGATAAACACTTTTTTCAAATCCAACGTAAAAGATATCATGACCGGATACAGGGCGTTCAGCTACAGGTTTGTAAAGACTTTTCCCGTGTTGTCCAAGGGCTTTGAAATAGAAACGGAAATGACCATCCACGCCATTGACAAAAATATGTCGATGAAAAATGTTGTGGTAAATTATCGCGACAGACCCGACGGCAGCGAATCCAAGCTGAACACCTACTCGGACGGAATAAAGGTTTTGAGAGAGATAATAAAACTTTACAGGAACTACAAGCCGGCTGTGTTTTTCACCTTGATAGCCGTACTGCTGGCGCTTGTTTCCACCGCTTTCCTTATACCTGTTCTGATCGATTATTTTAAGACGGGGCTTGTTGAACGGTTCCCCACGCTGATAGTCTGCTGCTTTGTTTATGTGGCGGCGCTGCTCTCATTCTTTTGCGGCAGGATACTGTCCTGTATCGTACAAAAAAACAAACAGGATTTTGAGATATGTCTTCGCACGGCAACGGACAAATACAAAAGTCTGATGAACGGTTCCGAAGACAAATAACAAAATTAAAAACGATCACGGCCGAGTCGGGAACATCTCCCTGCTCAGCCGTGTTTTTATTTGCTTTTAAAAATCCGCAGAGCCGGTGGTTCTGGGGAAGGGGAGCACGTCCCGGATATTTGAAATGCCCGTCAGGTACATTACCATCCTCTCAAAGCCCAGGCCGAATCCGCAGTGCCTTGTGCCGCCGTAACGGCGGAGGTCAAGATACCACCAGTAGGCGTCCTCGTCCAGCCCAAGCTCCTCCATGCGTTTCGTGAGCACCTCCAGCCGCTCCTCGCGCTGGCTGCCGCCGATGATCTCGCCGATACCCATCACCAGCAGATCCATTGCCGCAACAGTCTTGCCGTCATCGTTCAGGCGCATATAAAAAGCCTTTATCTCCTTGGGGTAATCCGTTACGAATACAGGCCGCTTGAATATCCGCTCGGTGAGGCAGCGCTCGTGCTCCGTTTGCAGATCGACCCCCCAGGATACTTTATATTCAAACTCGCCGTTGTACTCCGAGAGCAGCTCTATGGCCTTTGTGTATGTCACATGGGCAAACTCCGAGGCGGCAACGGCCTTCAGCCTTTCGATAAGCCCCTTGTCAACAAATTTATTTAAA